>NZ_CAJPGY010000073.1:0-18995 GCF_905339915.1 Burkholderia sp. BCC1985 | reverse complement strand
GTCGTCGTCAGCCACGGCTGGTTCATGCAGTAACGGGCTCCGGCACGGGCGGCCGCGCTGCGCGCCGCTCGTGCTGCAGCGAGCATTCGCTGACAGTAGAACGGCATGAAAAAACGCGCTCCGGGGAGCGCGTTTTTTGTTTCGGCAGAGCGGGTTGCCACCCGCTGGCACCGGCTTACTTCAGGACCGCCGCGACTGCGGTGGCGACCGCGTCGAGATTGCGCGTGTTCAGTGCAGCAACGCAGATCCGGCCGGTGCCGACTGCGTAGATGCCGAACTCTTCGCGCAGGCGATCGACTTGCGCCGAGGTCAGGCCCGAATACGAGAACATCCCGCGCTGCGCGTTGATGAAGCTGAAGTCGCGATCGACGCCGCTCGCCTTCAGGCGCTCGACGAGACCGTTGCGCATCGCGCGGATGCGGTCGCGCATTTCGCCGAGTTCCTGCACCCACGCAGCATGCAGTTCCGGCGACGCGAGCACGGCCGCGACGACGGCGCCGCCATGGGTCGGCGGGTTCGAGTAGTTCGTGCGGATCACGCGCTTCAGTTGCGACAGCACGCGCGTCGCTTCTTCCTTGCTCGACGTGATGATCGACAGCGCGCCGACGCGCTCGCCGTACAGCGAGAACGACTTCGAGAACGACGACGACACGAACGCGTTCAGGTCGGCCGCGGCAAACAGACGCACCGCGGCGGCATCGGCCTCGATGTTTTCGCCGAAGCCCTGGTAAGCGATGTCGAGGAACGGCACGAGGTTGCGTGCCTTGACGACGTCGACGACCTGCTGCCATTGCGCTTCGGTCAGGTCCACGCCGGTCGGGTTGTGGCAGCACGCGTGCAGCACGACGATCGTGCCGGCTGCATAGCTGTTCAGCGCCGACAGCATGCCTTCGAAGTTCACGCCGTTGGTTGCGGCGTCGTAGTACGGGTACGCGACGACTTCGAAGCCGGCCGCTTCGAACAGCGCGCGGTGGTTTTCCCAGCTAGGGTCGCTGATCGCCACCTTCACGTTCGGGTTCACGGTGCGCAGGAAATCGGCGCCGATCTTCAGTGCGCCCGTGCCGCCCAGTGCCTGCGCCGTGACCACACGGCCTGCGGCGATCAGCGGCGAATCGTTGCCGAGCAGCAGCTTCTGCACCGCTGCGTCGTACGCGGCGATCCCGTCGATCGGCAGGTAGCCGCGCGGCAGGCCGGCGTCGACACGCGCCTTTTCCGCTTCGCGAACGGCGCGCAGCAGCGGAATCTTGCCTTCTTCGTTCGTGTACACACCGACGCCGAGGTTGACCTTGGTCGGACGCGTATCGGCGTTGAAGGCTTCGTTCAGGCCCAGGATCGGGTCGCGGGGAGCAAGCTGGACAGCGGAGAAGAGCGACATGATGATTCGGCAGTAGTGAAAAGAGGGTCAGGCTTTCAGCCGGCGGGGCGGGCGCAGCGGACCGCGCGCCAACGGGCACGGCGCCGGAAAGCGCAGCAGCCTGACATTGTAGCGAATTCACGCTGCCGGAGGCGGCGATTGCGCGCCGAATTGCGATTTCGGACCGCTGCCGCGCGTCAGGAGCCGTCAGCGGTCCGCAACGCCGCGAAGCGCTAGAATAGTTTTTTTGCCCTCGCTCCGGCCGCACTCCATGTCCGAACATCACGCCGAAGTCGGCGACGCGCTCGACGAATCGAAATTCGTGACCTTCGAAGGGTCGCCGTTCCAGTTGTACCAGCCATACCCGCCCGCAGGCGACCAGCCGACCGCGATCGAAACGCTCGTCGAAGGTGTCGGCGACGGCCTCGCATTCCAGACGCTGCTCGGCGTGACGGGTTCTGGCAAGACCTTCACGATGGCCAACACGATCGCGCGGCTCGGCCGCCCGGCCATCGTGTTCGCGCCGAACAAGACGCTTGCGGCGCAGCTCTACGCGGAGTTCCGCGAGTTCTTCCCGCGCAACGCGGTCGAGTACTTCGTGTCGTACTACGACTATTACCAGCCGGAAGCGTACGTGCCGCAGCGCGACCTGTTCATCGAGAAGGATTCGTCGATCAACGAGCACATCGAGCAGATGCGGCTGTCGGCGACGAAGAGCCTGATGGAGCGCCGCGACGTGGTGATCGTCGCGACGGTGTCGGCGATCTACGGTATCGGCAATCCGTCCGAATACCACCAGATGATCCTGACGCTGCGCACCGGCGACAAGCTCGGCCAGCGCGACGTGATCGCGCGGCTGATCGCGATGCAGTATTCGCGCAACGAACAGGACTTCCAGCGCGGCACGTTCCGTGTGCGCGGCGACACGATCGACATCTTCCCGGCCGAGCATGCGGAGCTGGCCGTGCGCGTCGAGCTGTTCGACGACGAGGTCGAGACGCTGCAGCTGTTCGACCCGCTGACCGGGCGCGTGCGGCAGAAGATCCCGCGCTTCACCGTGTATCCGTCGTCGCACTACGTGACGCCGCGCGACACCGTGATGCGGGCGGTCGAGACGATCAAGGACGAATTGCGCGAGCGCCTCGAGTTCTTCCACCGCGACGGCAAGCTCGTCGAGGCGCAGCGCCTCGAGCAGCGCACGCGTTTCGACCTCGAGATGCTGCAGGAACTCGGCTTCTGCAAGGGCATCGAGAACTACTCGCGGCACTTCTCGGGCGCCGCGCCCGGCGAGCCGCCGCCGACGCTCGTCGACTACCTGCCGCCCGATGCACTGATGCTGCTCGACGAATCGCACGTGCTGATCGGCCAGCTGAACGGCATGTACAACGGCGACCGCGCGCGCAAGGAAAACCTCGTGAACTACGGTTTCCGGCTGCCGTCGGCGCTGGACAACCGGCCGCTGAAGTTCCCCGAGTTCGAGCGCAAGATGCGCCAGGTGGTGTTCGTGTCGGCGACGCCGGCCGACTACGAGCAGCGCGTGACGGGGCAGGTGGCCGAGCAGGTGGTGCGGCCGACCGGGCTCGTCGATCCGGAAATCGAAGTGCGCCCGGCAAGCTCGCAGGTCGACGACGTGCTGACCGAGATCAACGCGCGCGTGAACGCCGGCGAGCGCGTGCTGATCACCGTGCTCACGAAGCGGATGGCCGAACAGCTCACCGAGTTCCTGGCCGACCACGGCGTCAAGGTGCGCTACCTGCACAGCGACATCGACACGGTGGAGCGGGTCGAGATCATCCGCGACCTGCGGCTCGGCACGTTCGACGTGCTGGTCGGGATCAACCTGCTGCGCGAGGGCCTCGACATTCCGGAAGTGTCGCTGGTCGCGATTCTCGATGCGGACAAGGAAGGCTTCCTGCGCGCCGAACGCTCGCTGATCCAGACGATCGGCCGCGCGGCGCGCAACGTGAACGGCAAGGCGATCCTCTATGCCGACAACATGACCGAGTCGATGAAGCGCGCGATCGGCGAGACCGAGCGGCGCCGCGCGAAGCAGATCGCGCACAACGAGAAGATGGGCATCACGCCGCGCGGCGTCGTGAAGCGCATCAAGGACATCATCGACGGCGTCTACAACGCCGACGAAGCGCGCGCCGAGCTGAAGGAAGCGCAGCAACGCGCGAAGTTCGAGGACATGTCGGAAAAGCAGATCTCGAAAGAGATCAAGCGTCTCGAAAAGCAGATGGCCGACTATGCGAAGAACCTCGAGTTCGAAAAGGCCGCGGCGACGCGCGACCAGCTTGCGTTGCTGCGTGAACGCGTGTTCGGCGCGAACGTGGGCGACCACGTCAACGGCGGCCGGTAAATCTTTCCAAACGTCACTGAAACCTTCTGGTAACACCGTTGTAAGCCTTGTCGGATCAGGGGTTTACGCGGTGTCTCGTTTGTTCCGGAGCCGGTTCGGTGCTAAACTTCGCAAGTATTGAGAATAGTTCGCATTAACGTTATTCGTTGCGTTAGTGTTTCCAGCGCGCGGACCTGACCGGCGGCGCGCAAGTCACCAGACAAATAACAAGGAGTGTCCATGTTGGGTTCTTCGTTCATCCGCACGTCGGTTGCGGTAGCAGCGGCGCTTGCCGCGATGTCGGCAACGGCAGCCGAATATCCGATCGGCAAGCAGCAGATCCAGGGCGGCATGGAAATCGGTGCGGTGTACCTGCAGCCGATCACGATGGATCCGGAAGGGATGATGCGCAAGGCGTCGGATTCGGACATCCACCTCGAGGCCGACATCCACGCGGTCAAGAACAACCCGACGGGTTTCGCGGAAGGCGACTGGATGCCGTACCTGCAGGTCACGTACAAGCTGACGAAGCAGGGCGACACGAAGTGGAAGGCTGAAGGCGACCTGATGGGCATGGTCGCGAGCGACGGCCCGCACTATGGCGACAACGTGAAGCTGGCCGGCCCGGGCAAGTACCACCTGACGATGACCGTCAAGCCGCCGATGCAATCGGGCCACATGGCGTTCGGCCGTCACGTCGACAAGGAAACGGGCGTGGGCGCGTGGTTCAAGCCCATCACCCTCGAATACGACTTCCCGTTCGCCGGCATCGGCAAGAAGGGCGGGTACTGATCGGTGGCATCACGGACGGCGCGCTTCGGCGCGCCGTCGGCGTAGAGAACCCAGAATGAAATTTCCCCAGAAAATCGTCGCCGCAGCCGCCGCGCTGTGGCTCGCCGGCGCGGCGCATGCCGCCGATCTGCCGACGTTCAAGCTCGAGATGACGGACGGCAAGCTGAATCCCGCCCGTATCGAAGTGCCGGCCGGGCAGCGCTTCAAGATCGAGATCCGGAATACCGGCAAGGGCGCCGCCGAATTCGAGAGCGTGCAGCTGCGCAAGGAAAAGGTGCTTGCGCCGGGCGCCGATTCGTTCGTAGTCGTCGCCCCGCTGTCGCCGGGCGAATACAAGTTTTTCGACGATTTCCACCAGCAGGCACAGGGCGTGATCGTCGCGAAGTAATGCGTTTTATCTGCGTGCGGGCGTACGCGTGCCTTGCCCCGCACGTCAGGAGGATTCAATGGGTCAGATCTTGTTCATCGTCTGGCGGGAGAGCGTCGAAGCGCTGCTCGTCGTCGGCATCCTCTATGCATGGCTGAAGAACGGCGACGACGACGCGCGCCGCGGCCTGCCCTTTCTCTGGACGGGCGTGGCAGTCGGCCTGCTGATGGCCGTCGGTCTCGGCGCCGCGCTCGTCGGCTTTACCGAAGTGCTGTCCGGCGACGCGCAGGACTATTTCCAGACCGCGATGGTGCTGATCGCGTGCGTGCTGATCGTGCAGATGGTGCTGTGGATGCGCCGGCACGGCCGCACGCTGAAGCGCGACATGGAGCAGTCGCTGCAGCAGAGCACGCGCGATTCGAACTGGTGGGGCGTCGCCGTGCTGGTCGCACTCGCGATCGCACGCGAAGGCAGCGAGACGGTGATCTTCCTGTACGGCCTCGGGTTCGGCCAGTCGGGGCACGTGGACGGCGGCCAGATGCTCGCGGTCGTGATCGGCCTCGGCCTCGCGCTCCTCACGTTCTATCTGCTGCAGCTCGGCGGCAAGTTCTTCTCGTGGCGGCATTTCTTCCGTGTCACGGAAGTGATGCTGCTGTTCCTCGGCGCGGGCCTGTTCCAGACCGGCGTCGACAAGCTGATCGACAAGGAAATCCTGCCGCTCGGCATTTCGCAGCTGTGGGACACGTCGGGGATCCTCGATGATTCCGGCACGTTCGGTTCGCTCGTCGCGACGCTGACCGGCTATCGTGCGCATCCGGCGCTGACCAACCTGATCGCCTATGCGGTGTACTGGGCGGTGGTCTGGCTGCTGATGAAGCGCGCGAGCCGTCGTCCGGCCGTTCCTGCGGGCCGCGCGGCATGAGTGTCGTCGCAGCAGCCAAGCCGGGCTGGCTCGCGCAGGCCGGCCAGTGGATGCAGCGCCACGGCGCGGTGATCCGCGGCATCCAGTGGGTCGTCGTCGGCGTCTACGCATTCCTGATCATCGTGCCGGCGGTGTTGCCGCTGCCGGACGATTCCGCGCACCTCTGGAACAATCTCACGCTGATCGCGCAGTTCGTGTTCTGGGGCATCTGGTGGCCGTTCGTGCTGCTGTCGATGGTGATGCTCGGCCGCGTCTGGTGCGGCGTGCTGTGTCCGGAAGGCGCGCTGACCGAATATGCGAGCAAGTTCGGCCGCGGCGGCGCGATTCCGCGCTGGATGCGGTGGGGCGGCTGGCCGTTCGTCGCGTTCGGGCTCACGACGATCTACGGGCAGATGGTGAGCGTGTACCAGTACCCGCTCGCGGTGCTGTTCGTACTCGGCGGCTCGACCGTCGGCGCGATCGTGATCGGCGTGCTGTACGGCCGCGAGAAGCGTGTGTGGTGCAAGTATCTGTGCCCGGTCAATGGCGTGTTCGGGCTGCTCGCGCGGCTCGCGCCGATGCGCTACAAGGTCGACGAGGATGCGTGGCGCCGCTCGTACAAGAACGGCGAGCACGGGCATCGCGTGATTCCGATCAATTGCGCGCCGCTCGTGCCGTTGCGCAACATGAAGGGCGCCGCCGCCTGCCACATGTGCGGCCGCTGCAGCGGGCACCGCGACGCAATTGAGCTGTCGTGGCGCTCGCCGTCCGACGAGGTCGTGAACCTCGGCGCGCAGCAGGCGAGCCCGTGGGACACGGCGCTGATCCTGTACGGCCTGCTCGGCGTCGCGATCGGTGCGTTCCACTGGACCGTGAGCCCGTGGTTCGTGCAGATCAAGCAATGGCTCGCGGGCTGGCTGATCGATCACGACATCACGTGGCCGCTCGAGACCAATGCACCGTGGTTCCTGCTCACGCACTATCCGGATCGCAACGACGTGTTCTCGTGGCTCGACGGCGGGCTGATCGTCAGCTACATCGTCGGCACGGGGCTCGTGTACGGCACCGCGCTGCTCGTGCTGCTGGCTGGCGCGACGCTGATGCTCGGACGCTTCGATCGCACGCGTCTCCATCACCTCGCGCAGGCGCTGATCCCGATCGCAGGAGCCGGCGTGTTCCTCGGGCTGTCTGCGACGACGCTGTCGCTGCTGCGGGCCGAGCACGTGCCGCTCGGCTGGGCAGCCGACGTGCGCATCGCGATTCTGGTCGGCGCGAATGCGTGGAGCGCCTGGCTCGCATGGAAAGTGACCGGGCGCTATGCGGCATGGCCGCGCCGGCTGGCTGCATTCGCGTGGTTCGCGGCAGGCCTGGCCGTGGTCGACAGCGCATGGTGGCTGATGTTCTGGGGTTTCTGATGCGGGATTGAAGGCCTTGCGGCCGGGTTCCGGCGCAACCGGAGAGGGTGGTCCCGCTGCGTGGCTCCGGAACGCGTCGAAGCCGCAGCGCAGACAACCGCGATGCTTTTTCCCTTGCATCCGGACGCCCAAACGAAAAAGCGACACGTCCTTCGACGTGTCGCTTTTTTCTTCCTTGTGCGAGAACCAAAAAAGTGGCTTGGCTTGCTGCAACGGCTGCTTGAGTGTGTTTGCACGAAGGGGTCTAGATCTCGCGTGCAAGCCGTTACGCTGGCTACTGCCCAACACCTCTCAGGGAGGTGGTCCCCACAATACTCTGTCGTTACTTCGTCAGGATCAGTTTGCCGAGCCGCGTGGCACGCAACTGATACGTCTCTCCGTTATGCGCGATGCTGATGTGGCTGTGGCCTTGCAGCAGCGCATCGCTGCTGAGAGTCCGGGTGCCGGCATCGCGGCTACTAGCGGCGGGTTTCGCCGGCGTCGTGACCGCTGCCGTCTTCTGACGGTTGGCGCTTGCGGTGCCGGTCGGGCGGCGCAAGCTCAGCGTAGTCGGGCGCGTGGTGTCGGTCATTCGGTTGATCGGTGACTGTCGATACGATGGAATGAATTCTAAATGATAACTATTCCCATTTACAAAAACTCTTTATCGATCGATATGACGAATTCGATAGCCTGAGTCAAATGGGCGGCCCGCAGGCCGCCGCCGACGTCAGTGGAGCGGGTCGGGGTCCTTGCGCCCCTGAGCGTATTCGCGAATCAGGCGCACGGTGTCGATGTCCGACGTGCGATACGCTTCCTTGACGATGCCGTGCGTCTGGCGCGCTTCCTCGCTGTCGTCCGTGACGGTCAGCGTCGTGCGGTATTCGAAGCGCAGGAACAGCTCGTGGTCGTCGCGCTCCTCGATCGTCATCGTCAGCGAGCCGCCGATTTCGCCGCCGGCCGCGTGGATGTCGTAGCGCACTTGCTGGTTCGGGGTGAACGTCACGCGGTCGCGCACGGTCGCATGCCCGTAGTGCAGTTCGCGTTCGAGCGTCGTGTCCGTCCGTTCGTGGACGACACAGCTGTCGAGGCCGATCACAAACAGCTGCGGCTGTTCGGCGCGCAGTACGAGGCCTTCCCAGAGCTGGTCGCGGGTCAGGGACGGCACGGCCGGATCGTCGGAGTTGATCTGGATCAGATGTTCGAAGTTCACGAGGGCGGGTTCCTTCTGGTGGCGGGCAGCCACATGGTTCAAGAAGTCATTGTGACGCAAAACGAGCGGTTTCGCGGCACCTGCGCCCCCGATCGGACGTCACGCTTCGATGCGACCCATGCGGCCGGTCTGGTAGTCGACGACGGCCTGCCGGATCTCTTCCTCGGTATTCATCACGAACGGGCCATAGCGGACGATCGGCTCGTTGAGCGGCACGCCGCCGATCAGCAGCAGGTCGAGCGGCGTATCGCCGGCCTCGAACGTCACCGCATCGCCATCGTCACCGTAGACGACCATGTTCCGTGCGTCGACCGGCTGCCTGTCGGGCCCGTAGCGGCCGGTTCCGTCGAGCGGGTAGGCGAACACGCGATACCCTGCCGGCACCGGCTGCGTGACCGTTGCGCCCGGTTGCAGCGTGAAATGCTGGTAGAGGATCGGCGTGCGCGTCTCGATTGCCGCACGCACACCGAACGCTTCGCCGGCGATCACGCGGACTTGCGCGCGGCCGTCCGGCGACGTCGCGCTCGGGATGCGGCCGGCCGGGATCTCCTGGTAGCGCGGTGCGATCAGCTTGTCGCGGCGCGGCAGGTTGACCCACAGCTGGAAGCCGTGCGAACGTCCGCCGGCCCGAGCGAACTCGGGATCCGGCATTTCGCTGTGCACGACGCCCGCGCCGGCCGTCATCCACTGCACGTCGCCGGGCCCGAGCGTGCCGGCATGGCCGGCCGAATCGCGATGACGAAAACGCCCGTCGAGCACGTAGGTGACGGTCTCGAAGCCACGATGCGGATGGTCGGGCGCGCCCTTGGCTTCGCCAGGGGCATAGTCGACGGGGCCCATTTCATCGAGCAGCAGGAACGGATCGAAATCCATCAGCAGCCGGGTCGGGAACGGACGGTGAACCACGAAGCCGCCGCCTTCGGTCGTGCGAAGCGCGGGGTACGTGCGGTCAAGCGAGCGAGCGGTCGTCATGCAAAAGCCCTCGATAACATCGGAATAGCGTCATTTTTGAAACATAGCGCTATTATATTGGGCGTTTTACCGGCCGATTTGCGGCGGTTCGCAATGGATTGTTCTGAAATTGGAACGATGACATGAACATCGATGCACACAACCTGAACGACCTCATGTACTTTTCGCAGGTCGTCGAACACGGCGGTTTCTCGGCGGCGGAACGCGTACTGGGCATCTCGAAATCGCGCCTGTCGCGGCGCCTGACCGAACTCGAGGCGGCGCTCGGCGTGCGCCTGCTGCAGCGCTCGACGCGCAAGCTCGCGCTGACCGAGGCGGGGGAACTGTTCTACCAGCATTGCCAGGCGATGCTCGCCGAGGCGCAGGCCGCGATGAACGCCGTGCAGCAGCTGCGCGCGTCGCCGCGCGGCTCGGTGCGCGTGAGCGTCCCCGTTACCCTGTCGCAGACGATGCTGTCGCGCATCCTTCCCGAATTCCTGCACCGCTATCCCGAGGTCAAGGTGCACATCCGCGTGACCAACCGCGTGATCGACCTGTTCGAGGATTCGATCGACGTCGCGTTGCGTGTGCGCTCGGAGCCGCCGCAGAACGCGAACATCGTCGTGCGGCCGCTGTGGCGGACCGAGCAGATGCTGGTCGGCGCGCCGAGCCTGCTGAACCAGAATGCGCCGCCGCTCGTGCCGGACGATCTGGCCCATTTCGAGACGCTCGATACGCCGAGCGTCGACGGGCGGCACGTGTTCAGCCTGATCGCACCGGATGGCTCGCGTCATTTGCACGAGCACGATCCGCGGCTCGTGACGGCCGACCTGATGACGATCCGCGAGGCCGTGCTCGACGGCCTCGGCATCGCGGCGCTGCCCGAGATGATGTACGGCAATGCATTGCGCGCGGGGCAGTTGTCGCCGGTGATGCCGGGCTGGACGCTGCCGGTGCCGCAGCTCTACGCGGTGTTCGTGTCGCGGCAGGGGATGCCGCCCGCGGTGCGCGCGTTCGTCGACTATCTGGTCGAGAAGCTCGACCACGGCGAATACAAGCAGCCGGGCTGTCCCGAGCGCGCGAAGAAGGATGCGGCGGCGGCCGATGCTTCGGCCACCTGAATGCAAGATGCGCGGCGTGGCAAATTTGTTTTGTCATTGAAGCGCCGCCTGCAATCGCAAGTTTCAATCGCCGGGACCTTGAATGCATCCGCGGGCAGGCCTATATTGAAATCCCATTTCGCGAAGGAAGTTCTGAGCGGAATCAGGTGGCCGCATATATTGCGAGCCAGATAGGGCAGAACGCGCAGTCCGTGCAGACCACGGTAGCCGCATTTGCGTTGCTCGAGGCGCAACCGATACCGCCGAAGAGCCCGCCGCCCGAAGGCGCCCGCGTGCGCATGAAAAAAGGCCTTCATCTGGCGATGAAGGCCTTTTACTTTGTGTGCGGCCGGCTAGGCGCTGCCGGCCAGCGACCGACCGTCGCGTAGCGAAATGCGCGTGCGTTACTTCGCCTTCGCAGTCGGCTCCGTCACGAAGCCGAGCTTCGTCAGGCCGCCGGCCTGCGCATCGGACATCACTTCGGCCACACGTTCATAGGCAACCTTGCGATCGGCACGCAGGTGCAACTCCGGTTGCGGCTGATGCTGTGCCGCTTCCGCGATGTGCGCCTGCAGTTGCTCGCGCGTGACCGTCTGTTCGTTCCACAGGATCGTACCGTTGCCCTGGATCGCGACGTCGACGGTCTGCGGCTTTTCGTCGACGGGCTGGCTGCTCGCGTGCGGCAGGTCGATCTTCACCGCATGCTGCATCGCCGGGATCGTCACGAGGAAAATGATCAGGAGTACGAGCATGACGTCGACGAGCGGCGTCATGTTGATCTCGCTCATCACGCCATCGTCGTCGTCATCGCTGAAGCCGGTGTTCATTGCCATGGTTCACCCCGTCTCAGCTGGCGCGCGAAGCAAGGCGCAGGCCGTCGCGGGGCGACGACGATGCGAGGCGCGCACCCGTCACGAAGTACGCGTGCAGACCGTGCGCGAAGCGGCGCAGCTTGCTGACGACACCCTTGTTCGCGCGGGTCAGTGCGTTGTAGCCGAGCACCGCGGGAATCGCGACGAACAGGCCGAAGGCCGTCATGATCAGCGATTCGCCGACCGGGCCCGCAACCTGGTCGATCGACGTCTGGCCGGTTGCGCCGATTGCCAGCAGCGCGTGGTAGATGCCCCAGACCGTGCCGAACAGGCCGACGAACGGCGCCGTGCTGCCGATCGACGCGAGAATCGCGAGACCGGCCTGCATGCGCGAGATGCCTTCGTCCATCGTGTCCTTCAGGCAGCGCGTGACCCAGTCCGACACGTCCATGCGGTCGTGCAGGTGCGGTTGCGTCTGATGGTGGTGATCGGCGGCTTCCTTGCCCGACAGCGCGAGCGCGAGGAACGGGTTGTCGCTCGGCGTCGATGCGGCGAGGCCGAGCTTCTTGATGCCGTCGTCGAAATCGTCGGAATGCCAGAACGCCTGCTCGGCATTCTTCGTGAGACGGTTCAGGCGAACCACGTTCCAGCCCTTGACGATGATCACGATCCACGACAGGACCGACATCACGAGCAGCGTGATCGCGATGGCGCGCGTGACGAAATCACCTTGCGCCCAGACGTGCGCGATACCGTAGCTTTGCATTTTTGTTTCCTTTGAATCTTCCGAATGAGGCGGGTTAATCGTCGAGCGTGAAGTTGAAGGGCAGCGTATGGGCGGCGCGAATCGCTTGCCCGTTCTCGATGTACGGCGGACAGGTGCTGGCGCGCGTCGCATCGAGCGCGGCTTCGTCGAGACGCGGGTAGCCGCTGCTCTTCTGCAACTGGACGCTTTCGATCTTGCCCGTCACGCCGATGATGAAGTGAACATAAGCCGTGCCCGTTTCGCCGCGGCGGCGCGACATCGACGGATAGGTGGGCTTCACGAAATTGCAGCTGAGTGCCGATACGTTCTTCGGCGCGCTGACCTGCATCGTCTCGCGAGCCGGGCCGGGTGCGGCGGCCGGCGCGGCAGGGGCAGGCGCGGCGGGAGCGGGTGTCGGATCGGCAGCCGCCGGCGCGGGCGTCGGCGACGGGGATTGCGCGACCGGCTGAGGCGTCGGCTTGACCGCCTTCTGCACGGGCTTCGGCTCGACCTTGGGCTTCTCGCGCGGCACGGGCTTCGGCGGTGCGGGCTGCGCGGCCGATTGGACCGCGACCGGTTGAGCGGCAGGCGCAGGCGGGATGAGTTGCGCGGTGATCGACTGGACCTCGATCTCTTTCGGCGGCGGCGCGTTGCGATGGAGCCAGGCGGCCGCCAGCATGATCGCGTGTGCGGCAAGCACACCGACCGCGACGGTGATGACCCGGGGATTCATACGTGGGGCAGCCGGCAGGGCGCCGGCAGGAGCGGATTGCGAAGCCTGCATGTTAGCTTGAAAGGACGACGTCGCACCCGGGGCGCGGCGGGTGAATCGGTGTTACTTGCGGAAGATCAGCAGCGAGATGCACACGGTGGTCACAAATCCGATCAGCAATTCCATGACAGGCTCCTTGGCAGGTAAGCCGCTGGCTCGCGCGGAAGATGGCTTGCTGACGGTCGGACATCAAATGCGGCCGCAGCCGCGTGCGTACGCTCGGCGCCGCTCAGGCGGCCTTGCGGTCGTAGAACGTGACCGGGATCGGGTGAGCGTGGTGCTCAACGCCGCACCGGCTCGCGCAGACGCCTTGCTCGGCCATGAGGTCGCGTACGGACTCCTCGCACTTGCCGCAGCACGTGGCCACGCCGAGCTCGAACTGGAGTTCATCGAAGGAACTCACGCCCTCGGCGAGGGACGCGCGAATCTTGCGATCGGAAACAGACTTGCACACGCAGACGATCATGATGAGTTGCGATAGCTAACGTTAATGCGAATTATTATCATTAAATTTGCGGGCGTTGACAAGCCTGGGTTCGGCTTTTTTTAAGGTCATCGGACCCTTGAAATGGAGGATGCGGCGCAGCCGCGGCGGGAGAGGGCGAACCGGCGGTATGCCGGCCCGCTTCAGGCGGTCGCGCAGGCGCGCGCGTTCGGCGAGGAAATGGTGACGGATTCGACCGGAACGTCGAGGCCGAGCAGCGACGACGCGAGCGCGCGCAGTTGCAGGCCGTCGCTCGTCGAGCAGAAGCGCGGCGGCGCGGCACGCGTGCCGGCCGGCGCGCGCAGGCCGCGTTCGTCGAGCACGCGCGTGAGCTGGCGGGCGATCGCGTCGCTCGTGTCGACGATCGTCAGGCGGTCGCCGACAAGGTCACGAATCGTTTCCGTGAAGAACGGGTAGTGCGTGCAGCCGAGCACCAGCGTATCGGCGCCGTCGTCGAGCATCGGCTGCAGGTAACGCTCGAGCAACGCACGCAACGCGGGCGAGTTCGTGTCGCCGCGTTCGATCGCTTCGACGAGCCCGTGGCCGGGCTGGCAGATGAAGCGGCGGCCCGCGCCGTAACGGTCGAGCAGCGCCTGGAAGCGCGGGCTGTTCAGCGTCGATTGCGTGGCGAGCACGCCCGCGATACCGGTCGCGGACACGGCGGCGGCCGGTTTGATGCCCGGCTCGACACCGACGAGCGGTATCGCCAGGCGTTCGCGGATGGCCGCGATCGCCCGCGCCGTTGCCGTGTTGCAGGCGATCACGAGCGCTTTCGCCCCTTCGCGGGCGAGCCACTCGCCGATGGCCAGCGTACGCTCCGTAATGAACGCCTCGTCGCGCGGACCGTACGGTGCATGGTGCGAATCGGCGACGTAGACGAACGACTCGCCGGGCAGGTGCGCGCGCACGGCGCGCAGCACCGACAGGCCGCCGAGCCCGGAATCGAAGATGCCGACGGGGGCGGCGGGGTGGTTCGTCATCGTCATGCTGAAGGCGAGGTGGCGATCGAGGGGGGACGATTACTCGGGCGAACCCATCATCGTCTGCTGGTAGTTCTGCAGGCCGACCTTGCCGATCAGGTCGATCTGCGTTTCCAGCCAGTCGATGTGCTCTTCGGTGTCGTCGAGGATCTTTTCGAAGATCTCGCGCGACACGTAGTCACGCACCGATTCGCAGTAAGCGATCGCTTCCTTGCACGTCGACTGCGAGATCTGCTCGAGCTTCAGGTCGCACTTCAGGATCTCTTCGGTTTCCTCGCCGACCAGCAGCTTGTGCAGATCCTGCAGGTTCGGCAGGCCGTCGAGCATGAACACGCGCTCGATCAGCCAGTCGGCGTGCTTCATTTCGCCGATCGATTCGTCGTATTCGTGCTTGCCGAGCTTGTCGAGGCCCCAGTGCTTGTACATGCGCGCATGCAGGAAGTACTGGTTGATCGCCGTGAGTTCGTTCTTCAGTTGGGCGTTCAGGTATTCGATGACTTTCTTGTCGCCTTGCATGGCTGTTCCTTGTTCAGTGGGGCTTCAGAAACCGAACGATAATCGCTCGAACGGGAAATGCCAAGCCTCGGAGCCTTGCCGGGCCTGCCTTTTGCCGGGAATGAGAATCAGCGTTGAAGCACCGGCCGCGCACAATAATGAGAATGAGAAGTAAAAAGGCCGGATCGTCGTCCGGCCTTTCGTGCGAGTGCGCTTAAGCGGTTGCGACCGGGATCTTGCCGATCTTCGCCTGCCACTCCTTCGGACCGGTCTGGTGCACCGACGTGCCCGACGAGTCGACGGCCACCGTCACCGGCATGTCCTGCACGTCGAATTCGTAGATCGCTTCCATGCCGAGGTCTTCGAACGCGAGCACCTTCGCGCCGCGGATCGCCTTCGACACGAGGTAAGCGGCGCCGCCGACCGCCATCAGGTAGGCCGCCTTGTGCTTCTTGATCGCGTCGATCGCGACCGGGCCGCGTTCGGCCTTGCCGACCATCGAGATCAGGCCCGTCTGGGCGAGCATCGTCTCGGTGAACTTGTCCATCCGCGTGGCCGTCGTCGGACCTGCCGGGCCGACCACTTCGTCACGCACCGGATCGACCGGGCCGACGTAGTAGATCACGCGGTTCGTGAAGTCGACCGGCAGCTTCTCGCCCTTCGCCAGCATGTCGGCGATGCGCTTGTGCGCGGCGTCGCGGCCCGTGAGCATCTTGCCCGACAGCAGCAGCGTCTGGCCCGGCGTCCAGCTCGCGACTTCTTCCGGCGTCAGCGTGTTCAGGTCGACGCGCTTGCTGGTTTCCGTGTTCGGTTCCCACTGGACCTTCGGCCAGGCGTCGAGCGACGGTGCTTCAAGCTTGGCCGGGCCCGAACCGTCGAGCACGAAGTGTGCGTGGCGGGTCGCCGCGCAGTTCGGGATCAGCGCGACCGGCTTCGATGCCGCGTGCGTCGGAGCAGCCATGATCTTCACGTCGAGCACGGTCGCGAGGCCGCCGAGGCCCTGCGCGCCGATGCCGAGCGCGTTGACCTTCTCGTGCAGTTCGACGCGCAGTTCCTCGACCCAGTCCTTCGGGCCGCGCGCGATGATTTCCTGGATGTCGATCGGCTCCATCAGCGATTCCTTCGCCATCAGCATCGCCTTCTCGGCGGTGCCGCCGATGCCGATCCCGAGCATGCCCGGCGGGCACCAGCCCGCGCCCATCGTCGGGACCGTCTTCAGCACCCAGTCGACGATCGAATCGGACGGGTTCAGCATCACGAACTTCGACTTGTTCTCCGAGCCGCCGCCCTTCGCCGCGACCTGCACGTCGACCTTGTCGCCCGGCACGATCTCATAGTGGATCACGGCCGGCGTGTTGTCCTTCGTGTTCTTGCGGGCGCCTTCCGGCGGATTGACGATCGACGCGCGCAGCACGTTGTCCGGGTGCGTGTAACCGCGGCGCACGCCTTCGTTGATCATGTCGGTGAGGCCCATCGTCGCGCCGTCCCAGCGCACGTCCATGCCGACCTTCACGAAGATCGTGACGATGCCGGTGTCCTGGCAGATCGGGCGCTTGCCCTCCGCGCACATGCGGCTGTTCGTGAGGATCTGCGCGATCGCGTCCTTCGCGGCCGGGCTCTCTTCCAGCTCGTACGCACGGCCGAGGGCCTGGATGTAGTCGAGCGGGTGGTAGTAGCTGATGTACTGCAGCGAATCCGCGATGCTCTGGATCAGGTCTTCCTGTTTGATGACGGTCATGGCTGAGACTCTGTGGGGACTGTGGGGAATACGTTTATGCGTGGACGGCAGGTTCGACCGATTTGCGGGACACGGCCGGCGCCGGCGCATGCGTCTCGTGGAAATGGGCCGGGTGCGTGTGGGTCGTCAGGCGGTCGACCCACGCCATCACGAGCGCCGACACGAGGAACGACACGTGGATGAGCACCTGCCACATGATCGCGTGCGTCGTGTGTTGATCGGGGTTGATGAAGGTCTTCAGCAGGTGGATCGACGAAATGCTGATCAGCGCCATCGACAGCTTGACCTTCAGCACGCCCGCGTTCACGTGGTCGAGCCACTCGGGCTCGTCGGGATGGCCCTCGATGCCGAGGCGCGACACGAACGTCTCGTAGCCGCCGACGATCACCATGATCAGCAGGTTCGAGATCATCACGACGTCGATCAGGCCGAGCACCGCGAGCATCACGCTGATCTCGTCGAGGCTGGTCGCGTGCGACAGCAGGTGCCAGACTTCCTTCAGGAACAGGAATACATAGACGGCCTGCGCGACGATCAGGCCCAGATAAAGCGGAACCTGGAGCCAGCGGCTCATGAAGATCAGCGCGGGTAGCGGGCGCAGGGGACGGCGGGTGAAGCCGGGCGAATGCGGGGCAGACATGATGGTGGTACGGGCGCTGTGCGCAGGTATCGGGGGTAATCTTGAAAAGGCGCGCTATTGTAACGCGTCGGCCGGCGCGACTGCAGCGACGCGCCGGCGCTGCCGGGGACGGATCAGGACGCGGCGGCCGGCACGCGCTTCACGCGCAGGCTCGCGAGCACGATGCCGGTCACGACGCACGCGAGCGCGATGCCGTGCGCGAGCGTCGGGCGCTCACCGAGGAACGCGATGCCGTACGCGGCGGCGGCGACCGGCAGGACCGCGCTGAACACGCCGGCGAGACTGCCCGGCACGTGCCGGATGCCCTTCATCCACAGCCAGAACGAGAAGATGCTGGCCGACAGCCCGTACCAGACGACGAGCGCCCACGTACCGGCCGGCACGCTCGCGTAATCGAAATGCCACAGCGCCGTCGCGCCGAGCGGCAGCATCAGGCACAGGCCGAACAGGTGCGTGTACGCGCAGATGTCGATCGGCGCGAGCGTCTGCGTGAGCCGGCGCGACAGGATCACGTAGATCGATTCGCAGCACACGGCACCGAGGATCAGGAGGTTGCCGGTCAGCGAGCCGGACGACGTGCCGGCGCCGTGCGCGGACGTGCTGCCTGCGCTGCCGTTGGCGAGGTTGATCGTCACGACGCCGGCGATCGCGAGCGCGATCGACACGAGCGCACGGCCGTTCGGTTTTTCCCGCAGGATCAGCCACGCGAACAGCGCGACGATGGCCGGGATCGTGCTCGTGATCACGCCGGCCGCGACCGCGCTCGTGCGCTGCACGCCGTTGAGCATCAGCAGCGTAAACATGAAGGTGCCGAAGAATGCCTGCAGGAACAGGTTCAGCCATTCCGCACGCCGGACCGCGCGCATCTTCACCGGGCTGAACAGCGGCCACAGCACGGCGATCGCGATCACGAAGCGCAGCGTGGCGAGGATGGCGACCGGGACGAAGACGACGATGGATTTACCGATACCGACGTTGCTGCCGACGAACAGCATCGACAGGATCAGGAAGAGGGCGTAGCGATTCAAGCTGGAGTCCGGGGGGCGAGTTCAGTTAGGATTGTAGGGTCGCGTTTATAACAGCGTAAAGCCGGCTGTCATGCAGCCGACCGCACGGCGGCGCTGGCGTGCGAAACGGTGATGCCGCGTAAGTGACGGGTAAGTTCGCGCGCTTATCGTGGATATCGCCGGGCCGTACGTCCACGTCGCATGACGTGGTGCGGCGCAGCATCGTGCGTAGCCTCCGGGCCGCGCGCGGGTGGGTGGGAGACAGCGGCGCACATGCGCCGGCCAAGACGCGCGGCGCGCACGATCGCGCCGCCATGCAGAGGATTCATGTTCACCAAGGGGTTGTCGATGTCTGCGATTGAATCGGTTCTTCACGAAACCCGTCAGTTTGCGCCGCCCGCGGCGCTCGAGAAGGCGGCCAACATCTCCGGCATGCCGGCCTACCGCGCGCTGGCCGCCGAGGCCGAGCAGGATTACGAAGGCTTCTGGGCGCGTCTCGCACGCGAGGGCCTCAGCTGGCACAAGCCGTTCACGAAGGTGCTCGACGAGAGCGACGCGCCGTTCTACAAGTGGTTCGACGACGGCGAACTCAACGCGTCGTACAACTGCCTCGACCGCCACGTCGAAGCCGGCAACGGCGAGCGCATCGCGGTCATCTTCGAGGCCGACGACGGCACCGTCACGCGCGTCACCTATGCCGAGCTGCTGGCACGCGTGTCGCGCTTCGCGAACGCGCTGAAGAAACGCGGGATCGGCAAGGGCGATCGCGTCATCATCTATATTCCGATGTCGATCGAAGGTATCGTCGCGATGCAGGCCTGCGCGCGCATCGGCGCCACGCACTCCGTCGTGTTCGGCGGCTTCTCCGCGAAATCGCTCAACGAGCGGCTCGTCGACGTCGGTGCCGTT
>NZ_CAJPGY010000072.1:0-20103 GCF_905339915.1 Burkholderia sp. BCC1985 | reverse complement strand
GGCTATGGTCTTCCCCAGACCGGTACACAGGTCAATGCGGTCGCAAGCAGCCCCAATAGCGCGGTTGCTTACTATATGCCGAACTCCGGTGCGCCGCTGGTTGATCAGCAGGAGAACGTGGCGACGCGATCACGGCAGCTGACCCAGAACAACAACCTCGAGGCAGTCCGCGCTGTCGCGACTCAAACGCAGCCGAAGTGCTACATGGATCCGAGCGGCATACCGGTCTATGCCCCGCCCGCCAAGCCCGTCGACAATGTGGTCCAGTGGACGACGACACATACTGATTTTCCCCAGAGTACGCCGCTTGGCAATTGCACGCCAACCGTGGGGCAGCATTGCGTACAGCTGTATCTTGGCTACTACGCGTTCCACACCATCAACGGCCAAATGTGCCAGGCGCTCTTCAGCCACGAAGGGATTTTCAAAGTTACCCATCCGGAACTCATCGTCCAGGCCCACTTGAATCAGATCATCTGGGACGACCACGCCCTGATCAAGATCAACGGGCGTCAAGTGTTTGCGTCGTCGGGTTGGTTCAACACGCCTTACTACGGCGGTGCCGGTACATGCGAGCTTCACACCGCGTGGGGGGGATTGCAGATTCCACCAGGAACCTTAGGCATCGACCAGATCCACATCGTCCCGGTCCCGGAGTCGCAGGGGGGAGACTACATCGATCTGACCAGCGACTTTACGAAGGGAGGCGATGTTCCGACCGGACTCTACCTGCAGGTGGGCGGCTCTGGTGAGGCATGGGCGCTCATTCAGATCGAGTACAACGATCCGCCCGTGCAGGTCCCGACGAACTGCATTACTCCGCCGTCTCCGCAGTAGGTTCGGGCAGTTTGCCCCTTATCGGTGGTGGCTGTAACGCGCACCGTCGAGAGCATGGCGAGCTGTTGTCCCGAGAACGTGATGAAGCTCTGTTCCCCTTTGAACCCGTCACGACGACCTGCGGAGCTACGCGGCTCGCGCCGCGAATTTCTACGACTTCGCAGGCCGACCGGTCTTCACGGTCTCGACCGCCTTAACGGCAGCGAGCAAACGGGTGGTGGCCGCCGCTTCGAGCATGATCAGACCCGCGCGCAAGAGCTCACTTTTCTTCACGGCGACGCCAGCCTCGAGGCACTTTTGCTTCAACGCCTGAATCTTGTCGTAGTCCTGCTTCGGCATCGTGAAGCTGTCACGCACGACCTTCGGCTTCTTTGCCCGTTTCTCCTTGGTATCCGCGCTCGGTGCTACCGGAGCTTGCGCGGGGGCCTTCGCCGCTTTCGGTGTCTTCGTCTCCTTCGTGGCCTTCGCCGCCTTCTTTACCGGCGTGGGTTTGGCGGGCGTGACCTCGGCCACCGCCGAGCTTGCCGTGTCGGTTTCGGCGACTGCGTCGTGGCCTGTCTTGGTTGCCAAGTTGGTGCTCGTGGGAAGGGGGAAGGGCTCTGCCATCAGTGCGGTTGCAGCTTGAGTGTTCACATGTCTCTCCGAATATTAACGGTATAAATAGTATATACGGTTTGAAACCCAGATCGATCATCGGGCGAACGTTGCACGCACCTGACGTCGAGACGATCGTGCCGCGATCTATAGGTCCGATGCGCGCAGGAAACGCGGTGTGCCGCTATCAGGGAGCGGTAACTGGCGCGCGACGGCGCTTGCGATGCGTTCCCGATTCGCCTCGAACGCACTTTGGCATTGAGGGCCGCTCTGGTCGCGGGCGCCGAGCGCGGTGCACATCACCGCCGGCGAAATCGCGAACGATCCGTAGCCCTCGCCCACACGGTGCGCGGTAAACACGATCGTTCCGTCATTCGATACAGTCGGTGCCGAAAGCTTGACGGTAGGGGTGTCCATGAGATTCTCGATGCTCCTGTTGGGGCCGCGATTCTAAGTGCCACCCTGGCCAACCGTGGCGTCTAACTCCTGTCAGTTTCCGCCGAACGCCCCAGGAACCCAAGTGCCGTCTAATTCGCTGCCGTCGAATTTGACGCGACTGAAATCAGCTGGTACGCTGGAGTTGTTCCTGAACGGAGGCAACCATGACTATCCCGGCATTTAATCCACGTTCCTACTCCGACGTCTCGGGGCGACCGGAGAGCGCCAGACTTTGGGCGTTTTTGAACCGCGAGAGTTCGAAGATCAAAATGATGACGGCGTCCGACCTCGGTCGGCCGGCGTTGGAAGCCGTATCAGACGAGCTTCTGGAGGAGTTCGATGACCAGTTCGCCGATAACTACCCGCAGCGTGATCGATTCAAGCAAATGGCGGGAGCGATGGCCAGGCAGGTGATGGAGGCTTCGGGGTATGAATGGGTGCGCGACAATATCCCGTTGTCGGGTGCACCGTTCTCTCGCGCATCAAAGTACCGACGTCTCGGCGCTGTCGAGTTCCACATCTGGCGTCTGTCCACCGACATGCGGTTCGTCGGTGTGACACTCGAGAAATCGAAGCTGAAGCTAACGCGCCAGGAAAATGGCGACTGGATCTACTGGAAGCGTGTCGACGGAAGCCTGCTTGAGGGGAAACGTCACCTCGCGATCGCTGCGGGCATTTCTGATGTGTCCGCCGCGCTGAAAGCGTTGAAGGAACATGGGGCGTATGCAGCGCACACACAACGCATGATGCGGGCGCCTACGACCATACCTGTGTGAGTTGGGACTGTCGGCGCCGCGGCGCCCGGCAGTCTGCACTGAATTCAACGCACGGGCCCATTGGATACCGGCCGTGCCACGACTGAGGACGAGCAGTTCCAAACCAATTGGGCCATCCTCGGCGGCGGATCGCCCTATTATTTGCTCCAGTCCGCGTAGCCGGTTTTCCTGCCGCCGGTTTGGGCGTGCAGTGTTTTGCATTTCTGTGTTTGCACCTTCTCACGGACACTTTCCCAAACTGAATTCAGAGGGAGGGCAGTGTCCGTGAAAATTCACCGATTGATTCGCCATGGTGCGCGATGCATTGCGGGGTTGGGCGCGCTTGCAGTTCCGATGGTCGCGTTCGCCGACCCGCTCGGCAACATCGGGACGGTGCCCTCATCGTCGGACTTCCCGACGATGTGGACCGCTGGGGACCCTGCTCCGATAGCTGCGGCACTGAATGCAATAGCGATGCTGTTCGGCCATGGCGACGTCGCGGGATCGTTTATTGCGGGCGGCATGTCTGCGCTCTCGCTTGTCGGGCTAGTAGGGGTGCTGCTCACCTCGATCTTCAAGATGCGGTTGTTGATCGGTGAGTATGTGTTGATGATGATCATCGCGATACTGATGTTCTACCCGACCACGTCCGTGCGCGTCGTGTCGTACTTCAACGCCAACGGGGCGGCCGGTTCGCCACCGCTGTATGTTGACAACGTACCGATTGGCGTCGCGTACGCATTGGGGATCGCGGGCATGATCAACTATCGCGTGACAAGCGGCATCGAGACGGCGTTTAGCACCGCGTCTTCCGACAACAACTTCATGTCGTTGGGCACCGATGGGTTCGCGAAGCCGCTCAAGATCATGCTGGCCATGCGCACGATGTACGACTGCAACGTCCACCAGTCGACCTGCACGAACCTCTTGAACTTCATGCATTACTGCAAGACCGGGGGCACAAATCACCAATCTGTGTTGGATATGACCCAGCTCGATGAGCCAGCCCCAGGCGCCGGAATTGTTGGGCTACTGCTCTCCCAGCCGCTGAACTACACGATCTACATCGACCAGTCGGTGGCGTCGGCGCCGCCTGCGCTCGTGCCCTGCCAGACCGCCGCAAATGGGCTCGTCGGTTCGATGCAGCAGTATGTGCAAAACAAGCCGGTGTTCGAGATGCTCAGCCCCCGCGGGGTCACGATGGGGAAGGATCTCGCGACGGTCACCGCAATGGTCGATTCGACGGTGGACACGCCGGGCACAACCTACACGGGGACGGACGCGGCGTATCAGACGCAAGCGCAGTACTACCAGAACCTGGCGGCCCAGATCGGCGGTGACGCGAACACCTTCATGATGAATCAGGTGTTCTCGCCGGCGGCGCTTGCTGCGATCCGGGCGGATGCAAATCCCAATGCCGCGGCAGCGTTCCAGCAGATCATGGGCGAGGCGTACGAGCGTGCGCGCATCAGCATGGCGGCGAGCGGATCGATGTTCGTCAACTTCATGACGAGCGCGATGAACCTCATGACGTTCCTCTTCGCGGCGCTTGCACCAATCGTGGCAATCATCGCGATCGGTGCAGGTCTGGCGGCGGTCCGGATCTACGTGATGTACTTTCTTTTCGGCCTGTGGACGCAGACGTGGATGCCGATCGCTGCGATTATCAGCTACTACACCCAGGTTTCCTTCAACTCGATGATCCGTGGTTCTCGAGTGAGCGGGATGATGTTCGCGCCGAGCCAGATTGATCACCTCTACGACAACGTCGCGAACATGTTGGCGTCGTCCGGCTCGATGATGGCGTCCGCCCCGCTGATCTCTTTTTCGGTGCTTACCGGGTCGATCTTCGCGATGACGAGCCTGGCGACCAGATCCTCGGGGAACGGTGAGGCCTATGTTGACAGCGGCAGGCTGGCCCCGACCGTAGACAAGGCGTCGAACGCCGGCGCTTTCGAGGGCTCATATCAGGCGAATACTGGTCTTCCAGCCGCGGGGCCCGGCTACTTGAATGCGTTGCGGAGCGGAACAGCGCTTAGCAACGCGGACGTGACGCAATCGCCTACGCTCCAGCAGGGCAGCTCCTATAGCGATGGCATGACGCAGAACGTTGCAGCGCAATTGCAGCACCAACGCTCTGTTTCTGACTACTCGAAAGCAATGGCGCAGTTTTCGCAGCGCTTTGGGCGCCAGGCTGCTTTTCAGAAAAACGCAGATTTCTCAAGCAGCGGAACGATTTCCAGCGATGCGTCGGACGCGGCAAGCAAGGCGATCTCAAGTGTTGATGGCCAGGGTAGCGCAGTCGCGAATCAGCATTCGACTGAGGCCGGGGGCAGTATTAGGCTGGCGCTACCTGGGAAGATCGGCCCTTCTGTAAGCCTTGGCGGAACATCGCGGACTAACGATCAGAATTCCACTTCACATGACGAGCGGGGGTCGTCTGATGCCACGGGTAGAACTGGGAAGAGTGCGCGTGACGATACCTCCGGGCGGACCGGAACATCTGGCAGCGTCGGCTTGTCCGGCAATCGAGAAGAAGCCGAAAGCCAGGTTCGGGAACTTGGATTGCAGACCTCGCGAACCGCATCGCTGATGCAGAGCACACAACGTGCGATATCGGCGTCGGAGACCACTGGGGCACAGAACTCCATCTCGCTTGGTGCGTTGGCTCAAAACGCTCAACAGATGTCTCAGGACAAGCAGATCGGTGCCCTTTCTCGAGCCAGACAGGCGATCGGAACGCTCGCGAACGTTGCAAGCGGAGGCAACGCCGAGCAAGCGCAAGCGCTCATAGGGAAAGCAACGGACGGGGTCCCGAAGGACGGAAGCTACTCTCCCGGCGCTATGTTTGCGCTGTATCGCAATGCGCAGGCGATGCTCAGGTCAGGGAACATGGCCGAACATGCGCTGGGGTACGCGATTGCAAGCAAGCTTGCGGAAGCAACGGGCTATGGTGATGCGCAGGGACTTGGCCGCAATGCCTCGGTGTTGGCGCAATCGGCCGCTACGCTGGACAATGCTCGTGCGAGCCTCGGTCAGCCCGGTTTGTCGCCGGAGCAGCTTCGTCAATCGGCGGCGTTGCCAGGGAAAGTCGACGGCGCCGTGGATAAAGCCGCACAGAAGTTCGGTGTATCTGACCTTTCCAACCCCGACGCCGTTGCGCCGCAAGCGGGCAACGTTGCGGGAACGGTCGGGGGCAAGGTCGGAGCGGTAGAGAGGAAAGCCGCGGGTGTAGAAGCGGTCGCCTCCTCACGCGTTGCAGCCGCCAAAGACGAGGAAGGGAAACTGAAGAAGACGAGCGATCAGCGTTTCGATGATTGGCAGGGCAAGCACAAGGAAGATCCGACTAATCTTTTGGTGCCTCACCAAGACCCGCCGGTAGCTCCACAACCCAAGCCAGCTGATTCGGGGGCCACGACCGCCGCACAGCAACTCTACACGAAGCCGCTTCACAGCCGAGGTGCCGGCGACGGTTGATTCTGGAGACACCTTACAAGGCCGCCCCGTGTTGTAGCACGGGCTGGATCCACGGCGCAGTTCCTTACGCCGCTCGCCGAGCCTTAATCGCTCTCGAGCGGCGATGGCGACCCAAAGGGATTGCCTGCGATGTCGAACATGGTATTGAGCATCGGCAGGTTTGTTGCTGGATTGATCGGGTACATCGGGATGCCGGTTGCAGGGTTGATGTGCCAACCGGCCTCGTCCGCCCACTCGCCATCGAAAAGGGCCGTGTGAAGGGCCGGGGGAAAGCCGAAAGGGTTCCCCGCGACGTCAAACGCGGCACTGACCATCGGCAGATTGGTTGCCGGATTGATCGTCAAAGTCTCCTCATTGAGCCAGTTGACCTGCGCCAAGGCAACGTCATGAATCGTGCCGCGCGGCGGGCCGCCCGCGTCGTCGAACGACGCCAACCGCATTGTCACGAGCGAGTTCCCCTCCCCCTCGGTCCAGTCTCGCGGTTCTGACTTGCGGAAAAACAGACCACCGATCTTGATGATCGCCATCAGCGCGATGAACGCGACTGGGAAAATCACGAGTTTAAGAAGATCGGCATCCATTTTTATGTCCTCGGGTCAGGTCACCTTTTTCATTATCGTCCGCTCACGAGACGAGTGTACGCGGCCTCGTGCGGCTCTTCGATGTCGGCCGCCGCGGGCTCACGCCATTCCACCTCTCTCAATGCATATCTATGGTTTGTCTCTGACATTTTTCGGGGTAGCCTGACATTTCGTTATCGATGTCAGAATAGTCTGCCTTGCGGATCTGGCTTGAATTTGAAGTGGAACCCAGTGACTTTTCGGCCGGCAGGCGTGATGGGCTTCCACTCGATTGCCAGAGCGTTCTTTTCCTGCAACTCCTTCACCGCCGGTTCGATGACACGGCGGCGTAGCTGGCCAGAATCCTTCACGCAGCTATCCGGCGCGCCCACGGCTTGACAGAACTCGTCGTATGAAATGGTTACGAACCCTGTATCTCGGAATTGCGCCATGAGTTCGAGCAGCCGCCACGAATACATCGACCGCAGGTCGCCCGCATGCCTCAGCTTGTACTTTGTGAACTCGCTTTCAATGCCGAGCAGGTAGGGGGCAATGCTGGGTGAGAATTTAAGATCCACCCAGCCCGAGGTCGTTGTGTCCACCTTCTCATAGATCCAGCGTACGCTGCGGCGCTTGGTGTCTTTTTTCCCTCGCTCAGTCACCTCTTCGTACCAGACCACCTCGCAGTCCCAGAGGCTTTCCGCGGCCTGTTTAAGCTCGGAATAGGCGTGTTTTGCCTCGATGTGAGGATATGCCTCGATGAACTCCTGAGCGGTTACGCGGATAGTCCAGCCAGCTGCTGCACCGGTCGCCGGATCGACGGACATTGCCCTGTGTTTCAATATCTTCGCCTTGGGATTGCACTTAGCAATGGCCAGAGCCAGCAGGCGCTTTTCGCTCAGCTTCATGCGCTGAATGCGCCGTACAAGCTCATTCTTGACCGTCACGCTCAGCTCGCGCGTGTGGGTTTCGGGTAGTTTTGCAAGGTCGGCCATTCTGACATTTTCCGGGTAATTCTGACATCGACGAGTGTATGTCAGAATTTCTCGGGTCGGCAAGCGATGTGCTCAAAAAATAAGCAACCACCCCGGAAAAAGCCCGACTACCCCGAAATTTGTCAGATAGCCCCCAAAAAAAGCCCGACTACCCCGAAATTTGTCAGACTACCCCGAAAAATGTCAGAGAGATGCCTCTCAAACCCTTATCAGTATTGGATTTGCCGATCCCTACAAAGATGTTTACAAACAAGGTTTACAACCAAGAACAAATATCTCTACAAAGGTCGACGCCGTAATTAGCGACTCGCCTGTGGACAACGTGTCGTGTAGTCGCCTCGCTTGCTTGTTCCACGCCTCAGCAGTTCATCCACGCCCCCGCAAGCGGGGGCATACACCGCCGCCTATCGGCAGCTGGACGACCCCCGATGAGGTATGCAAGCACCCTCGACGCACCGGTCTAGGCGCTAAAGCGCCAAGACCCGGATAAATCGCTGACAGACGGCCAAGGCCGTCTGTCAGCTCAACCGGGCGCCTGTGAGCGCCGGGCGAACCTGTCCAGTAGCTTACGAGACTTCCTATAGCTCCCATGAAGGGGCTTGGATGGTTATCCAACTTGGAGTGCCTGGGCGATCAACGCCGTTGTGCCGCGCAGCGGGGGAAACCACCGGCCTGGTGATCGACGACCGCTCAAGCCGCCTTTGTCTGTGTTTTGAACGCCTATCAGGCCACTTTGAAACTGCCTACGGAGGCAAATATGATGAAGTGGCTTGTTTTGGCCGTCGTGATTGCACTGATGCTCTACTACTCTACGCCTGCATTGTGAATCGAGCACCGTCACTCAACTCATTTGAGTGACGGTGCTCCAGCTATGGCTGCTGGAGAGGATGGTGTTGACAGGCGTCCCGTCGTGTTCCTCGGCTGGGAACCACACATGAGGACGAGCATCGGCAGTGAATGTTCCAGTTCCGCCGCTGGCCGACGATCCTGTAGGTTGATTTTCATTTTCATGAAGTTTGATAGATCCCACCCCGTACCTTGTCCAATCGAAGGGGGTAAGAAAGATCATCTGCTCCCATAGCGAGGAACCATGAATCCCAATCAGATGCTGCCAGAAGAGAAACAGGCTCTCGAAAACCTGCTCGAGATTGCCCTGCGTGACACCGGCCCGAGCTGGCGCGTCGCCAACTTTCTGTTGGCCTGGTGGAATGCCCGTCTGTGCGGCAGCTACGACCTGACGACGGCCTGGGGCCTTGATGATGACGACATCATGGAGGACATGTGCGTGGTGTTTCGATTGATCTCGCGCGCGAACAGCTACCCCGACACACTGGGCTACGGCGCGCAGTTCGAGGCTGTCGTTCGCACCTGGCGTCCCGAGCTCGTGAAGAAATAACCCTCGTCGAGATTCAGGACGAAGACAGAACCCTCGTTTTTCGGAAAATCTGCCACATCGAATTGCTCGGCCACCTCGACACTAGGCGGGCTGGCTTGACGATTCGCTCGTGGCGGTGCGCCCGAATCGGCGCAGATCCCACAAGAGGATTTTCTCGAGTCGTGACGCCAGCATGGAACCCATCGCCGGCTGACCGGCACACCGAGAAATCGACCATGCTCAAACAATTCATCGACGCGGTTTCATCAATCGACGCTCTCTGCGTCACTTTGCAGCGCAACCAGGTCGGCGCTTGCTGCCTGGTCGCACTGTCCGGGTTCGCACTGGCCGGGTATGCCCTTTACATCGTGTCGACGCGTTGAGATCGCGCGCGGGCTATCAGATCGCAGCGGATAGCCGCCCCCTCTCTGCAAGCTATATGGCGATTACGTGCCGCGGGCGTGTTTGGCGGTGGATCGCACACGATCCGGTTTGAGCGGGAGCTGTGGCGCGTAGCGACGCGGTTCCCGCGATTTATGCCGGCCTTGCGCTCGGCGCGGCTTTGCCGCGTCGGGCGGGGCGGTTAGGCCACAGCCCCCATGGGCTTTCCGCCAAGCTGTACTGTTTTTGAGGCAAGGTGATCCAAATTTGAGACAGGTACGCACTACTGGAAGCCGGTCCGAAGCGCCTTCATAACGACTTCCAGCTGCTCGGTTTCGGCTTTGAGCCGGTAGTGAGTTGCCTGGATGCCCGCCAGAGCCTCCTGGCGCTCTGCCAGCTGGATTCCGGCCTCCCGGGCCTGCTCGCGGGCTCGGCTAGCCTCTTCGCGCGCCTCGAACACAGTCTGCCGAGCTTCCTCGATTGTTGATCGGGCCTGCGCCAGATTTTCCCGGGCTGGCATCAGCCAGCGCGCGGCGCCCGCGCGATAGCCGGCCACTGCACCACCGACGACGGCACCCAGAGAGGTGAGCTTCATCAGGAAAATGGCCCAGAACACCCAGCTGGATCCACCTCGATAGCCTTTACGCTCGGCCGCATGGCCGGCGTCGGTGATCACCGACGGGCATAGCGAAATTACCGCGTCGCACGCCTCGGCAATGCCAGCTTGGCGCTGCCAGTAGTCGATTGCGAGCTGCTGTTGCTGGAGCTGCTCAACCTGCTGCTGCAACATGGCATTCCGTTCCCGCAGGCCGTCGTCCGAGCAGCTAGCCAGGAGGATGGCAAAAATTAAAGTGACAACAGTTGGCATACCACCCTCCCATCGATCCAGGCAGGCACCTGCCGGGTGCCGGTCACGACCCAGCGCCGCTGGGCGTCCTTTGTCCATCGGCTGTAGTTCACACCTGGCCGAAGTGCGGCTTCGTACCGACGGACAATGGCCGGGCTATCGGTACTGATGGTTACCATGTCGAACCGTGGTCGACCGCCGTCTGTCGGCGGGGCGAGTGATTGGATGCACGCGTGCACAAAGTGATCGAGGTCGCGCCCCCATTTAGCCGACAGCTCGACCTCCACGGCGATTCGTGCGCCGGATTGCAGAACCCACACAACGTCCGGTTGTTTGATCCCCGCTGCAGACCGCGCCGCGAGCTCTTTCTCTGTCAGATATCCCTCGAGCAGGTTGCCCTTTAAGAGGTTGCGGGCTGTCGCGAGTTGAGCAAGCTGGCCGTGCCGTAGATGATCCTGGCGCACGCGATAGGGATCCAACTCGTACGGCAGCAAGGTGTCTCGCACTCGCTCGATTTCCTCCAAGCCGACCTGAGAAAGTGTGAGCAGCCAAGCGGGCACCCCTTTCACACCGCCTCCAGCCTCAGTGCGAGTCCGGACGAGAAGCCTTCGTTTGACCAGCCGTGAACCCAGCCCTCGACTTACGGTTCCCACTAGCAGATCGAGGGTGGTCGGAGCGGCCCAGCCCCATCGATAAATCCAATCGAGTGCAATCCGCGTTTTCTCTTCACCCCGCGCGCGAGGTGATTTATCAGCCAAGACGGTTGCGCGCGCAACGCGTGCGGCATCGAGCCGATTTCGTGCAGTGGTATCGTGCATAGGTATCCTAATAAGTTATGTTTCACCAGTGACGATATCTGCGAACGGAAGAATGCAGAAATGGAGTTACGAACTGCGCCCCCTCAACGAGGGGGCTGCGCCTTCCAGGCAAGCACCGTCAAGGGCTCGCCTACGGCTCGGCGGCTAGGGCCGCAGACCCTTGCCTGGCGGGCTGGACGCCCGCCTGCTCGCCTTCCAGTTGCCTTCGCGACCCGGCTCGTTGGCCGGGTCTCCAGCGGGTCGGCTGCGCCGCCCCTCGGGGGACCGCCGCGCGAAGCGCGGCTACCTGCCTTTGCAGGCTCCTCTGCGCGCAATGCGCTTCGATTCGGGCCGTTGGCCTCGGCTGGACGCCGACCATCGCCGCTTAGGCGGCTTGCAAACGCAGGTAGCCGCGCTTCGCCCGGCGGTCGGGGCTTCGCCCCCCATTCGACTGCCGGGCGCTGGGGCGCCCTCTGGCGGCTGGGGCCGCCAGCGTCGAACGGCTCCCCCCACGTCGGCCGGCAAGGCCGGCCGAGCTCCGGGCTGAACGCCCGCGCCCCGCTTCGCGGGCCCCCAGGGTGGTGTGCCGATGGCGTTGGCTCCGTCAAGGCCGAAGAGTGCAGCGTGCCTTGACGGCCGGCGATGAAATACGCTCCCGGCTGGGCCGGGTGCAGTTTCATCGCACCCGGGCCTGCCTCGCGGCGAGCGAGGGTTGGAGGGAGGAATCAGCGCGAGGGCGGGCGTCGCACTAAGAGGAACCGCGCGTGCAGGCAGCTCGGACGGATTTGAGCCAGCTGGTGACGTTTCCGCACGACGCGCTCAAGGCGCCGGCATTGTTCCTGCCGCTGATTGCCTCGTCGCTCGGCAAGGGGTCGCTTCAGACTGACCACAAGCTTCTTGCGGAGCCCAAGCAGCGCGTCGAGCGGAATCGATGCATCGATGTATCCCGTGACCCCGCCGGGGGTCACGACTTTGATCACTTGGCAGCCGTTGGCGGCGACGAAGCAGCGTACGTTTTTCATGGATTGATCGTAGCGAGTGGTATCGATTTTGGGGACGCGACCGCTCACCCCTCGAGCCAAAGCGGGGTCCGTTGAAACCCGGCCGGTGCTGCCGGCTTCTGACATCAGAAATTTGCACCAGTGCAAATCATTTGCACCGGTGCAAATCGAAGGGATCGGCGTTTACCTACGCCCCCTATACCTTCCGCTCGGTTGGCATGCCACACAACCAACCTCGAATTGCTCGACCGCAGAAAAAATTGCTCCTGCTGGCTTGACAGGCCACGGTCGGGACGATGTGTTGGAGCGGAGTACAAAACCCACACGTAGACCGTCCGAAGTCGTGACGCCAAGCTCCATACCACGACGCCCAAGCAATGCCGCGATGGCTTTTCCTAAACCACCCGCGTGTTCTCGGAAAATCCGAGGGGATGCCGGCCTTGGGCGCATGGAACATATCGGCTAACGCACACGCCACCGTGTCGTGACAGCACAGTCCCAACAGACACCTTTGGAGCCCGCCTGATGACGGAAGACACGCATAAGAAACTCAACCGCTGGTTGGAAACGGTAGAAAGATGCCTGCGCATCGGCGCGCTGCTGCTCGGGTTGATGACACCCAGCCATCCTCACGCGGTGGCCAGCGACACCTACCACGCTGACCAAGTGCGGCATCGGGTGCAATCGTGAATCGCCACTCCGGTAGTAGCGTCACCACGCCGGCACGCCTTGGCGAGTCCGACATCGGAGACGGCCAGTGACTTCGCGAGCGTCGTGATCGGACCGGCCCAGGCCTGCTCGTCGAGCTGCTGTCGCGTGAACAGATCTCCCATAACCGGCTCCTTTGGCGGGACAGTGAGTGGGACTCAGAGGCGGATCCGCTCGACCTCATCCAGGCTGATGGCGTCGTGGCGGCGGTCGTAGAGCTGCGTGGTGCGGGTCGATGCGTGGTTCGCCATCGCCGCGGCGTTCTCGAGCGTTCCACCGTTTTGAAGGTACGCGGTGATCCCGGTCGCGCGGAACGTGTGGTTGCCGATGGCGGTCGCGATGCCGGCCGCCGCCGCGCGCCGGCGCACCATCGCGTAGGCGTTCGCCTGCGGCAAGGGGGTCTCGCTCAGTTGCCCGGTGCCGCGCGCGATCGTCCGGAACAGCGGCCCCTTTGGATCGGCGCCAATCCCGGTGCCGTCCAGGTAGGCGTGCAGATACGCCTCGAGCGTGTGGTGACACGGCATCGCGTGCGCCTTGCCCCCTTTTTCGCGCAGGCGCACCCACAGCCGACGCTGCTGCACATAGACGTCCTCGACGCGCATCGCGAGCGCCGCACCGATCCGCGCGAACGAAAACACCATCAACGCGATCAGCGCACGGTCACGCAGGCCGACCGGCGTGGCTACATCGATGCTGTCCAGCAGTTGCCGCGCCTCGCTTGCCTCGAGCACCGGCGTCTTGCCGGTGCGAACCGTGTGGCTGGGCCCGCGCACCGACGCGGCCGGGTTCACCGGCACGACCTGGCCGGTCACCAGCCAGTCGAACAGGTGGCGAATCGCCGCCAGACGCTGCTTGACGGTCGGCGCCGCGTGCGTGCGGGTCTGCAGTTCGATCCAACTGGCCACGTGCAACGGTTGCACGGCGGTGAGTGACGGCACGCCGGCGCCGGCGCACCAGGCGAGGAAATCCCCGGCCGCGCGCGCGTACGCGCGCCGCGTGTGCGGATTGCGGATCGCCGACGCGAAGAACTCGAGGAAGCGCAGGCTGGCGCGCTGGCCGGCAACCGCGATCAAGGCTGGCAAAGTCGGCGCGGCAGTTGCGGCTAACCCGGTTCCGTTAGTCATGGGGACGTGCAGGCTTCACGATGAGATCATGCAGTTCAATGAGATTGGTATTCAGCAGGTCGATCGAATGCAAGATCCATTGCGCCTGATACTGTAGAGCTTCTGGCGAGGAGTGATCATCCTTGGAATCTTCGACCAGCAGTTCCAAAGCCAGACGTAACGACATCTTGCCCCCTGCCCCCCGAATAACGTCCGTCAGCTTGTTGGCCACGGCAAGCCCATATTCCTCGCGCAGCCTGTCCCGGTACTTTTCCAGACGGTCGACGCTTTCCTCGACAGTTCCCGCCGACTCGCCCAGCCGAGTTGCGATCATCTCGTAATCTTCCGGCGTTCCCTGCCCTGCGGCGATGCGCTCGAGTGGTCGCCGGGACAAGTCCGGACCGAAAGTCAGCTTGTCCACGCTTTTTGCTGCGCGTCGTCGCCGTCCTTTGTCCAGCGCATCAATGCCCCATCCGGCAAACTCTCGCAGATCCTTCACGAGCCCCAGGATCTCGCGCACCCCTTTGATGAGATCCGTCGCTGTCCCAGGCAACACGATGTCTCGCCCGCCCCCTTTGGATTCGTTCGATTCCGTCGCCATGGTCTCTCCTATATATGTGATAAAGGACATTATCACATATAGATGTGTGCACTCGACAACCAGTCTCTGTACGCTCCTCAAGTTCATGCAGTTGTGCGTTCATGCGGTTGTGCAATCGTGCGATTGTGCTATAGTGAATGCAGGCGCTAGCCGGTGCCTGTTTATTACGAGGAGCTGCTCCCTCAGACATATATCGGGATTACGGCCGCCAAAGACGCCGCGCACCGTTTTTGGCAAAGAGGAGGAAAAGATTGGGATGTGCGCCCATTTAATTACTAGGACGAAACCGGCAATGAACACGTTTGAACACAAGACCAGTGTCAAGGTCGTCGGTTCGAGCGGTCAGATTTCGCTTGGCAAGGAATTCGCCGGCCGGCAAGTGCTCATCGAAGAGCGCGAGCCGGGGGTGTGGCTCGTCCGCACCGCCGTCGTGATCCCCGAAAACGAAGCGTGGCTGCATGCGCCTCAGGCCCAACGTGACCTGCAGGCAGCACTCGCGTGGTCCCAAGCCAATCCGCCGCAAGAATCCGACCCTGACGCCCTTTTCGAAGAGCTGCGACATGCACAAGAAAAACGACGTCGTAAAGGTGGATCTGAATAATCCGGTCTTCCAGCGTCAGTGGGTCGACCTGGATAAGCCGGAGGCATCACGGGTGCTCGCGACCCTGAAGAAGTTGCTGCAGTTGAGCTGGGACCAGCTGTATCGGGATCCTGGCCTGAAGTGGGAAAAGATCACGAGTGTGGCGCCGCCGGCCGGCATCGATGCGCTGTATTCGCTGCGCATCACGCAGGCGCGTCGCGCGACCGCCTATCGTGACGGGAACACGCTCCGCTTCCTGACGATCGAGCCCGATCACGACGCGACCTACGGCAAGAAGTGATTCGATGCGCCGGACCTCGATACCCTCGAGGCCCGGCGTTTCATTTGACCCAAGCAGGTCTCGAAACAAACTATCTAAAACGTATTTTAGATAGTCTATGGCTATTTTAGCCGCTAAAGTTCAGCCTGGTGCCCCCTCGGAGCGGGTACGAGCCCGTCTTGCAATGCACTTGCAGAGGAAAGTAACTTTGCCGCCGGCCAGGGAAAGATCCTTTTTGTAGGTGACGAAAAGGCCTTTTTGACCTATACGTCAGCGCGCCACACGCACCTAAAATTGGGCCGAGAGGCCCGCCACGCAAGGCTTTCGAGGAAATTGTCGCTCCCCCCGCTCCATCTGAAACCTCCTTGCAAAAACTGGGTTTTTCGTTGACAGCGTATAGGCATATCTATACAGTCACCCCTGTTGACTGCCGATTTCGATAATATCTTTCGGCACGTCAATGTGGGCTCAAAAATAGGGACACATCAACCGACCCGTTGAACTTCAACGTTTTCGCCTTCATGTATGGGTGCGAAGTGTTGGTCTTGAAAGTGACTTTTTGTGGTCCACGCCTAGCGCTCGATATCGGCGCCGGGCAAAAAAAAGCCCGACCTGGGGAGGTCGGGCGAGGCAGTTGGGGAAAACTGCCGAAGTCAGCATTGCGTTAATTGAACAGCTTGTGACCCAGTTCCATCAGGCAGTAGCTGAAGCTGATACCTTCAACTACGACCTTGAGAACCAGTTGGACCATTTGTAGATCCATAGGCACCTCCATCGGTCAGGTGTTTCTATATCCACACCCTTCCGGGGCTTAGCCCAAGAAGGGCGTGCCCGCGCGTGCTTTTGGCACGCAATTCGCATCATACCCGAATGATTTCATCGGACACAATGATCCGGTGAAAATTTTTCTATTCCTGCGATCCCCCTCTTGCCTGTAGGCGTTGCGGCCACCGCCCATCGCTAACTCGCCTTCCAGTGACGTCGACAATGTTTTCGCGTCACACGGCCCGTTGCCGTACATCGTGGCTTATCAATGGAGCCGGCTGCGGGAATGCCGAGACCTTACGTTCTGCTAGCACGCCGGACCCTCGACACTATCAGGCCCATTTTTTTGTTTCTCGCCCACAAGCCTTACCCGGCGCATAGCATGCCCGATCGATTTGGGGTCGCGGCCATTGACACTCAATTACTCAACTCCTAGAATCAACTCAATTACTCAACTCATTTGAGGTGATTCTCATGATTGTGCTGGTTGCGGCGGAAAAGGGCGGCGTCGGAAAGTCGACTATCGCGACCAATCTTGCTGTCCACCTTGGGCATCAGGGTATCGATGTTGTGCTTGTGGACACGGATGGACAGGCGACATGCGCGCGATTCATCGAGCGACGCGACGAGGCCGGCATTCAGCCGTCGATCCCCTGCGTGCAAAGGACTGGGGATGTGGCCACGACGCTTCGTGACCTGTCGAAGCGCTATCAGGTGATCGTTGTGGATGCCGGCGGCCGTGACTCGCGGGAAATGCGTTCGGCTATGGCCGTCGCCAACCTTATGCTGGTCCCCACAAAGGCAAGTCAGGCAGATCTCGAAACGCTCCCGAAGGTCAATGAACTGGTCTCCCTCGCGCGTGGCCTGAATCCGGAACTGAAAGCCGTGGCTGTTCTGTCGATGGCCCCGTCCAACCCCGTCATCCGCGAAGCGGAAGACGCCCGCGAACTGCTGGAACAGTTCGACCAGCTCGAGCTGGCCGACACAATCATTCGCGATCGCAAGGCTTACCGCGATGCCCTGCTGGGAGGGCAGGGCGTGGTCGAGAGGGATAACCACCAGGCCCGCGCCGAGATCCAGCTGTTATCCCAAGAGTTCTTCGAACTCGAAGCGTAATAAATGAGTGTTTGAGTAACTCATTGGAGTTGAGTTAATGAGTAAATTCAAGATTGGCCCGAGCACGGCCACCAAGGCAGCACCGGGAAGCCCACCGGCGACAGCCGAAGAATTCGCCGCTGGCGCGGCCATGGTGCAGTCGCAGGCCGGATCACGCCCGCCGAAACCGGTGCGGCTAAACCTGGATCTCGACCCAGAGACCCATCGCCGGCTGAAGATCCGCGCCGTCGAGAACGACACAACAATCGCGCAGCTCGTCCGAAAGCTCATCGCGCGAGAGCTGGGATAGAGACGATGAATTAGCAGTAAGCGGCCCAACACGGTGCGCCAACACCGGGTCGAGCCTAACCACAACCCACCTACCGAACAGGTGAAATCATGGCTGATTGCCATTCTAGCGTTACTGATTTCGAGCGCGACCAAGTCGCTTTAGTAGAGCTACTCACGGCCACCGCGCCCCGCGCCCGCCTTCCTCGCCTTTCTCCGCTTCTAAAACAAACTTTGTTGTGCGTGGCTGTTGGCATGAGCAACAAGGAAATTGCTCGGCATCTAGGCATTGGAGAGCACGCCGTCGTCGGGCGAATCGCTGCCGCCCAAGCCAAGCTCGATGCACGCAACCGAGTCCACGCAGTTGCCCTTGCGCTTGCCAGCGGCCAATTTGTGTAGAGGTTTGTGGGGGGCGGCGAAGCCTGTCGGCTCTCTTCTCCCTTTTGCATTTCTGCATTCTGAACTTATCCCACACACTGTCCGACGTTCAGCGTGGTGTACCCCGCGCGCGCGGGGATTGCAGGTGGACCGGGTTCTCCTCATGGTCTCGGGGATCGTGTACCCCGCGCGCGCGGGGATTGCAGGAATACCCAGTGTGAATTGAGGCCGAAGAAATCGTGTGCCCCGCGTGCGCGGGGATTGCAGGTCAGCCGTGTTAGGACCGACGCCCTGAGCGGCGCGTGCCCCGCGTGCGCGGGGATTGAAGGAGGCTGGGTCGATTACTGTTTGGGGGGCTTCTGATGTCATCGAAGCAGGCGACACGGTTCGTGGCGGCTATTGCTATTGCCGCACTCACCGGCGGCATTTGTGCCGCCGGCGCAGCACGAGCCGATGACTACTCGGACGCCCAAAGCATGATCCTCGGCGCGCCCGGCCAGTTCAATTTCGTCCAGATGGGTAATAGTCTCGCCAAGGGGCCCGCAAGCTACGGTACGTCGGGCAGCGCGAACTGCGATACGACGAAAGGGCAGGTCTGCGCGAACGACGCGATTCCGTCCTCGTATGGGTCATCTCAGCTGCAACAGTACACCAGCAGCTATGGCGGTTCGGCCAACGCCGCGGCGTTGCAGAGTGACGCGTACCAACAGCAGTTGAACGACAAAGCCGCCGCCGCGGCGAATCCCAATAGCGATTCACCGGCCCAGTGGCTCTATAACTCCGCGAACACTGGCCGAGCGAGCCGGGATCTCGGCACGACGCTCGGATCTGGCGCCGCCGACAGCCTGCAGACCATGAACGGCGGCGGTGATCCGGCGGGCCAGCCGGGTCTCCTCAGTAGTCTCTTTTCCGGATGCACCTCGACGACTGATGCAACCGGAAAGGTGTCGCAGGCGTGCGCCGGGGCCGTTCGATGCTTGGGCAATGCTTGCCACAACCCGCAGCAGGAATCGAATGCTGACTTCGGGAGTTTCGCTGCTGCGACGCAGATGATCAATGCGATCCACGCTGGCATGGTGTGCGCGGAGACCGGAAAGCCCCCGAGCCGAGCCAATACGTGCACACCAACACAAATACAAGTCGTGACCGGCTATCAGCCGGACCCGAACAACCCATCGTGCACGACAACGGATTGCATGATCCCGATCATGGGTCCGCAGGACATCTGCAAGGAAACTGGAAAGCCGATTCCAGTCACATGCAACGGCGGCCCGGTACAAGACCTGTCGGGCACGCTCGCCAATATGCCGGCGACCTGCGAGGTCGCGGCCACGGCACCCGATCTCAATGCCTATCCACGGAACTGCACCCCGATTGTATTTGCGGGCGCGGAGAACTACTGCAACAACTATCTGGGCTCCGGTGTCGGGTTGACCAACAACTGTTGCGCGACGGGCGCCAACGCGGCAAGCGGGCTTAGCCTGACGTCGCTCATTGCGTTGTCGGACATGATTCCGCAAGCCAAGGAATTGAAGGCTCAGCTGATTGCGCAGGCCAAGGACGGGCTTAGTCCGTTGACGCAAGCAGCGTCCCAGCTTGCAGATAACGTCACCAGCGCCGTCGGCAATGTTGCCGGGCAAATCGCTGGCGGACTCAGCAGCAAGCTGTCGTCGTCGGCGGCTGGCGCGGGCATGCAAACTCAGGCAATCGGAAAGGGCGTCGGCACGGAGGTGTTTGATTTTGGGTCGCTGTCTAGCAGCGGCGGCAGTGTTCCGGCGGTCGACAACTCACTGAGTACGATTGTGAGCAACGCGTTGACTCAAGTAGTGGGTCCGGAGGCAGCCAAGCAGATTATCCAAGCCTACGACTATTTCAATACGGCGATGATGTACTACTCCGCCGCCAAGATGATTGGGCAACTCGCGACGAAATGTTCCGCAGATGAACTGCAAGTCGGCGTCAAGAAACAGAACCGGGTTTGCGCCACGATGAATACGTATTGCGCCGTCGACGCGCTCGGGGTGTGCCTGCAGGAAACCACGAAGTCCTGCTGTTACAGCTCGGTCATCACGCGTATCCTTGCGCAGCAGATCAAGCAGCAGCTGAATCCCGGTGCCGGCAACAACGGTTACGGGCCAGATGACAATCCCGATTGCGGTGGCTTCACGGCGCAGCAACTGGGTCAGGTCGACTGGCAACGCATCGACCTGAGCGAGTGGACGCAGATGCTGCAGCAGACCGGCTATGG
>NZ_CAJPGY010000071.1:0-20170 GCF_905339915.1 Burkholderia sp. BCC1985 | reverse complement strand
AGCCGACCGTGGCTACGTGATGGATTCCGGCACGGTCACGATGGAAGGCGACGCGAAACAGATGCTCGACGATCCGAAGGTGCGGGCTGCGTATCTGGGTGAGTAAATGAGCGGGCCCGGTGCGGCGCGGCGGCGGATGCCGGCGTGCCGCGCAAGGGCTTTCGAAAGGCTGTCACGGGATACCGTGACAGCTTTTTTTTCGTGCGGCGCGCCCGGCGGCGAACTGCGCGCGCGGATGCGACTTCATGCATTCGACAGTGACGCCGACCATGCGGCGCGGGGCACGGTAGCGCGAAGGCCCTCCGAAACCGGCCGTCCACCAACCGTCACGCAGGCTGCGTAGCATGGTCGGTCCATCGGGACACGGAGAGCACCCATGAGTCTGGATTACGGTTTCGTGAAGGCGAAGGTGACGTCGGTGGCGCAGCTGAAGGGCTCGCCACACGGCAGCGAGATCCAGTATCACATCCACCTGACGCTCGCATTGCCGACCGGCGACTGGGACGTCGCGATCAACGTCGGCACCAACGACGCGGACGACCTGCTGAACTACAAGCTCGTCTACGATTTCCATCATCCGGTCACGGCGACGCTCGCGGCCGCGGCCGAAGGCTATACCGATCTCACCGGGCAAACCGCGCTGCCGGCGCTCGACTATCTGCGCAGCGACATCCTGAACGAGACGGGCGCATGGCGTGCCAGCGCGGTGATGGACGGCACCGAGAACGCGGAGCCGATCCCGTCGCTGCTGCGACTCGTCAATGCCGCGCAGTCGCAGGGGCTCGACGTCGTCGTGTTCGGCCGCACGTATAGGGAGGGCAACGGCATTCACGACACGCACATGAACCAGGGTTCGACAGGCTCGAACTACCTGCATCGCGCGGGCAACGACCACAACGATCACAACGACGTGTGGCAGGACGGCGCGTTGATCGTGCGCGTGAGCGAGTCGCAGTGGGCCGCGTATTTCGCGGCGTTCGAGCAGCAGGCCGTGCCGACCGACGCGCTCGGCAATCCGCTGCCGGACGCGGGGCCGATCACGGGCTGAACGTGGCGGCTGCCGGCGGCGTCACGCGGCCGGCAGCGTCTTGCCGAACGAGATGCGTTCCTCGACGCGATAGCCGAGCGCCGCATAGAAGCGGCATGCATCGTCGTTGCCGGGTAGCACCTGCAGGTTGATCTTCAGGCAGCCGCGCGCGGCGAGCGCGCGTTCCGCATGCGCGATCAGCGCGCGGCCGATGCCGAGCCGCCGCGCGTCGTTCGACACGCCGAACGAGTAGAGCCAGCCGCGATGTCCGTCGAACCCCGCCATCAGCGTGCCGACGACCCGCGCGCCGCGGGTCGCGACGAAGAACAGCTCCGGCTGCGTCGCGAGCTTCAGCTCGATCGAGCGCAGCGGGTCGCGGTGCGGCGGCGCGCCGGCTTCGTCGTACTGCGGGAACGCATCGCGCCACACGGCCAGCACGGCATCGGTGTCGGCGCGTTCGAACGGGCGGATCGCGACAGCATCGGCGGCGGCATCCATCGCGGCGGTTTCCTTAGAGCGTGTCGAGGATCGACCGCAGCATCGCCATCATCTGGTCGATTTCCTCGGTCGTGACGTTCAGCGCGGGCATGAAGCGCAGCAGGTTCGGGCGCGCAGCGTTCAGCAGCAGGCCGTCGGGCTGCATGTCGCGGGCCTTCTCGACGATCTGCGGGCCGATGTCCTTGCCGAGCAGCAGCGCGCGCAGCAGGCCTTCGCCGCGTTCGCCCTCGAAGCCGCGTTCCTCCGACAGTTCGAGCAGCCTGCGCTTCAGGTATTCGGCGCGCTCGCGCACGCCTTCGAGGAAGCCGGGCGCGACGAGCTGCGAGATCACCGAATAGCCGACCGCCGTCATCAGCGGGTTGCCGTTGTACGTGCCGCCCTGGTCGCCGGCCTCGAACACCGCGACGTCGGCCTTCGACAGCAGCGCGCCGAGCGGTGCACCGCCGCCGATGCCTTTCGCGAGCGTCATGACGTCCGGCTCGATGCCCGACAACTCGTACGCGAACAGCGTGCCCGCGCGGCCGCACCCGCTTTGCACTTCGTCGACGATTAGCAGCAGGTCGTGCTGCTTCGTCAGCGCGCGCAGCGCCTGCATGAATTCACGCGTGGCCGGGATCACGCCGCCTTCGCCCTGGATCGGCTCGAGCATCACCGCGACGGTCTTGTCGGTGATCAGCTTCTCGACGGAGTTGATGTCGTTCAGCTCGGCCTTCGGGAAGCCCGGCACCTGCGGTGCGTAGATCGTGTCCCAGCCCGGCTTGCCGCTGGCCGACATCGTCGCGAGCGTGCGGCCGTGGAAGCTGTGGTCGAACGTGATGATCTCGTACGCGCCGTTCTTGAACTTGCGGCCCCACTTGCGCGCGAGCTTGATCGCGCCTTCGTTCGCTTCCGCGCCGCTGTTCGTGAAGAACACCTTGTCGAACACGCTGTGCTGCGTGAGCAGGCCCGCGAGCTTCGCCATCGGTTCGTTGTAGAACGCGGGCGACGGGTTCAGCAGCTTCTCCGCCTGCGTCTTCAGCGCTTCGACGATGCCGTCGTTGCAGTGGCCGAGGCTGTTGACGGCCCAGCCCTGAATGAAGTCCAGATAGCGCTTGCCCGTGTGATCGTAGAGCCACGAACCCTTGCCGTGCGTAAACACGATGTCGGGGCGGTTCGTGATGTACATCAGCGAGTCGATCGGGTAATCGTTCAGGGGCATGGCAGCAGACTCCAGCGGACGTTGAAAGGAAAACGGGCAATAAAAAAGCCACGGAAGGCCGTGGCTGGTGGGTCGAACAGCTTGTGCGTAACCGGTGAAGCGGGGGAGTAGGTTACGCGCGAGTCCGTGACGAGCCGGCGGCATCCGGGCGGAGCGGCGAGCGGCGACGTCGAAGTGCGGACAGGAAGCGGTTCATGTGCGCAAGCATAAGGCATCGCGCGCCCCACTGTAAACCGCCGCGATGCCACGGATGTGACACGGCGGCGCGCAGCGGGGCGCGCGGGCGCGCCCGGGGCTCAGACCGGATGCGCGAGATCGGCGGCGCTCGTGAACGAGTCCGCGTAGAACTCGTCGGCCGGCAGCGCGTGGTGCTGCGTGAAGTCGCGCTGTGCGGATTCGACCATCACCGGCGCGCCGCATGCGTACACCTGGTGGCCCGACAGATCGGGCAGGTCCTCGATCACCGCGCGATGGACGAAGCCGGTGCGGCCGGTCCACTGGTCGGCGTCGTCCGGCTCGGACAGCACCGGCACGTACTTGAAGTTCGGGATCTCGCGCGCCCATTGCTCGGCGAGCTCGCCGAGGTAGATGTCCTTCTTGCGGCGTGCGCCCCAGTAGAGCGTCATCGGGCGCGTGATGCCCCGGTGCTTCACGTGCTCGACGATCGCCTTGATCGGCGCGAAGCCGGTGCCCGATGCGAGCAGCACGATCGGCTTGTCGGAGTCCTCGCGCAGGAAGAACGTGCCGAGCGGGCCTTCGAAGCGCAGGATGTCGCGCTCCTTCATCGCGCCGAACACGTGGTCGGTGAACTTGCCGCCCGGCATGTGGCGGATGTGCAGCTCGATCGGGCCTTCCTCGTGCGGCGCGTTCGCCATCGAGTAGCTGCGGCGCGAGCCGTCCTTCAGGATGAACTCGACGTACTGGCCCGCGAGGTATTGCAGGCGTTCGTTGGCCGGCAGCTGCAGCTTCACGACCATCACGTCGTCGGCGCGGCGTTCGAGCGCGGCGATCCGGCACGGCAGCTTCTTCACCTGCACGCCGTCGACGCCGGCGATTTCACGCACGTCGATCTCGAGGTCGCATTGCGCCTTCGAGCAGCACAGCAGCGCGAGGCCGCGGGTGCGTTCGTCGTTGGACAGTGCCGACGCGGCATGCGGGCCCTGTTCGATCTGGCCCGACACGATCTGGCCCTTGCAGGAGCCGCACGCGCCGTTCTTGCACCCGTACGGCAGATGGACGTTCTGGCGCAGCGCCGCCGCCAGCACGGTTTCGTCCGACTCGACCTGGAACTGCCGGCCGCTTTGCTTGAGAGTAACGTTGAATGCCATAGAACCAAATAGAACAAAATGTGGGGACCGTGCATATCGCGCACGGCAGCTACAATGCAAACCCGTTGCGCGCCGCGCAACGGTGGCTACTGATCTCGCAACCAACATGATCGCGACTCGAATCCTGCGCCGGCCGCGCGTCCTGATCGTCGGCTGCGGCGACGTCGGCCTGCGCTGCGTCGCGCAATGGCGCGATGCGCGCCGCAACCTGCGCATCGTCGCGCTGACGAGCCATCCGGGCCGCCGCGACGAACTGCGCGCGGCAGGCGCGACGCCGCTCGTCGGCGACCTCGATCGCCGGGCGACGCTCGGACGTATCGCGGGCCTCGCCCGCACGATCCTGCATCTCGCGCCGCCGCAATCCGACGGCCGCGACGATCGCCGCACCCGTGCGCTGATCGCCGCATTGTCCGTGCCTGCACGGCGGCCGTCCGCACCGGCGGTGTCGTCGGTCGGCCGGCTGCGCACGCTGCGCGCCGCGACCCGACAGGCCGGCGTGCCGGTGCGGGAAGCGCGTATTGTACCCGACGCCCTTCGCGCGCCGACGCTCGTCTACGCCAGCACGACGGGCGTATACGGCGACTGCGGCGGCGCCCGAATCGACGAAACGCAGCCGCTGCGCCCCGCGAATCCGCGCGCGTTCCGGCGCGTCTCGGCCGAGCGTCAGCTGCGGGCGGCGACGGTGCGCGGCGTGCTGTCCGCGCGCATCGTGCGCATTCCCGGCATCTACGCGGCGAACCGGTTGCCGCTCGCGCGGCTCGAGCGCGGCACGCCGGCACTCGACGCGGCCGACGACGTCTACACGAACCACATCCATGCCGACGATCTCGCGGCGATCCTGCGTCGCGCGGCCGTGCGCGGCAAGCCGGCGCGCGCCGTGCACGCGTCGGACGACAGCGAACTGCGGATGGGAGAGTATTTCGACCGGGTCGCGCAGGTGTTCGGCCTGCCGCCGCCGCCGCGGATCAGCCGCGCGGACGCCGAGCAGCAACTCGAGCCGGCGCTCCTGTCGTTCATGCGCGAGTCGCGGCGCCTGTCCAATGCGCGGCTCAAGGCCGAATTGTGCGTGACGTTGCGCTATCCGACCGTAGACGAATTCCTTCAAACGCTCGCGCCGCGCGGCGCGTCAGGTCAGCGCCGGTAACGCCTCGATCAGCAGGAAGCACAACAGCGCGCCGATCAGCGCGCCGATCAGGTTCGGATGGTATTTGTGCTTCATGTGCATCATGGCCAGCAGCGCGCCGATCACGATGGCGCCCACGACCGCGAACGCGATCGTCACGTACGACAGTTCGAAAGAATGGTTGAAGTTCATGATGTCTCCCCTGCATTGCTGCTCGTACAGCTTGTGATTTCAGTATAGCGGGGGATCGGGCGGCCGCGACGCGGCCCGACATCGAACGATCGTGCGGATTTTCCCTTACAGGGTTTTGACGGGATTGCGCAGCGCTGAAAGGTCGTCTTCCCCGAGCCAGCGCCACGCGCCCGGCGCCAGGTCGTCCGGCAGCGTGAACCCGCCGATGCTTTCGCGGTGCAGTGCCTCGACGCGATTGCTGGCGGCCGCGACCATGCGTTTCACCTGATGATATTTGCCTTCGAGGACGGTCAGCGCGAGCGCGTGCGTGTCGCGCGCGTCGGCGGCGACCGCCGCGATCGGCTTCGGCTCGCCGTGGAGCTGCACGCCGGCGCGCAGTGCGTCCAGCTGGGCGTCGTCGAGCGGGTGGCGCACGGTGGCGACGTAGGTTTTCGGCACCTTGCGCTTCGGCGACGTGTACGCGTGCACGAACTGGCCGTCGTCGGACAGCAGCAGCAGGCCCGTCGTGTCCTGGTCGAGGCGGCCGACGCATTGCACGCCGCGTGCGACGAGCGGCGCGGGCAGCAGGCTGAACACGCTCGCGTGGTGTTGCGGCTCGCGCGAACACTCGTAGCCGGCCGGCTTGTTGAGCGCGAGATATGCGCGGGCGTGGAACGGCCACGCGGTGTCGTCGACCGTGAACACGAGGCCGTCGGTGTCGAACGACGCGTCGGGGTCGGTCGCGCTCGCGCCCGCGACGGTGACGCGGCCCGTTTCGATCAGGCCGCGGCACTGGCGGCGCGAGCCGAAGCCCTGCGTGTAGAGAATGCTTTCGAGATCCATAGCGCGCGCATTCTATCAAGCCACGCGCCGGCACCGGCATGAACCCGCCCGCGCTGGTAAGCTGCCGGAGCGCCGCGCCGCACGTTTGTTCTTCACGGAAAGTGGACGTCGCATGCAAGGAGCGTCCGGCTTCAGCGTGAAGTCGCGCCACGACGGCGGCAGGCTCGTACCCGGGCTGCCACCGTCTCCATTCCGACACGGAGTTCGCCGCATGAATCCGACGACGCTCGATGCACTCGCCGATTTCCCCCGTCAGCTCGAAGCCCATTTCGCCGCCGTGCCGGACGGCTACGCGCGCTGGACCCCCGACGACTGGAGCGGGATCCCGAGCGAGCATTTCTCGCCGCTCGGGCAGCTCTGCCACGTGCGCGACATCGAAATCGACGGCTACCACGTGCGGCTGCGGCGGATGCTCGACGAAGATCACCCGCTGCTCGTGTCGGTCGACGGCGATGCGCTCGCGCTCGAGCGCCGCTACGACGCCGCGTACGCGTCCGACGTGCTCGCGGCGATTCGCGACGCGCGGCGCGAGACGCTCGACCTCGTGTCGCGCCTCACGCCCGGGCAGTTTGCGCGCACCGGCGAGTTCGAAGGCTACGGCGCGCTGACCGTGCGCGGTCTCGTCCATTACCTGTGCAGCCACGACCAGCAGCATCTGGCCGGCATGCAGTGGCTGCTCGGCAAGATCGACGCGGCGCTGTACGCGCGCTGAACCGCACGGCCCGGCGGCCGTGCATCGTGTCGCGTCGAGCGGATTTCGTCGCGTTCGTCGGTGGGGCAGCCCACCGTTTCGGATGCCTGACTGGATCGTTTTTCTGGATAATTCATCCAGCCGTGCCCGGCTGACCGGCACGTCGCGCGTGCCTACACTCCTAGCTTCATTCAACGCAAACAGGAGTCAACCGTGGCTACTCATACGCTCGCAGACAAGGTCGTCCTGATCGCAGGCGGCGCCAAGAATCTCGGCGGGCTGATCGCCCGGGACCTGGCCGGCCACGGCGCGAAGGCGGTGGCGATTCACTACAACAGCGCGGCATCGCAGGCGCAGGCCGAAGAGACGGCCGCCGCGGTGCGCGCGGCCGGCGCGGAAGCCGCGACGTTCCAGGCAGACCTGACGACGGCCGCCGCGGTCGAGAAGCTGTTCGGTGACGCGAAGCAGCGCTTCGGCAAGATCGACATCGCGATCAATACCGTCGGCAAGGTGCTGAAGAAGCCGTTTACCGAAATCACCGAGGCCGAGTACGACGAGATGTTCGCGGTGAACAGCAAGTCGGCGTTCTTCTTCATCAAGGAAGCGGGGCGGCACCTCGAGGATCACGGCAAGCTCGTCACGCTCGTGACGTCGCTGCTCGGCGCGTTCACGCCGTTCTATGCGGCCTACGAAGGATCGAAGGCGCCGGTCGAGCACTTCACGCGCGCGGCATCGAAGGAGTACGGCGCGCGCGGCATCTCGGTGACGGCGGTCGGGCCCGGCCCGATGGATACGCCGTTCTTCTACCCGGCCGAAGGCGCCGACGCGGTCGCGTATCACAAGACGGCTGCCGCGCTGTCGCCGTTCAGCAAGACGGGCCTTACCGACATCGAGGACGTCGTGCCGTTCATCCGTCATCTCGTGACCGACGGCTGGTGGATCACCGGGCAGACGATCCTGATCAACGGCGGCTATACGACCAAGTAATCGACCCGGTAACGGGCCGTGCCGGCGGTCGTCGTGTGCGTGGCGATCCGCAATGGACCGTTTGCCTGGACAATGGACGGGCGCGCGGCCACAACGCCGTGCGCCCGTTTCATCTGTGCCGCCGGGATCGGCCGCGACGCGCGGCGCTTGCCGGCCGCGGTCGTCCGAACCCACGTTCTCCGCCTGCCGATGGACAAGCTGGATCAGGTCAGAATCTTCCTTCAGGTTGCCGAGATGGGCAGCTTCATCAAGGCGGCCCACGCACTCGACGTGCCGCGCGCGACCGTGTCGGCCGCCGTCCAGCAGCTCGAGACCGCGCTCGGCACGCGCCTGTTGCACCGTACGACTCGGCAGGTCCAGCTGACTGCCGACGGCGCGCTGCTGCTGGAGCGTGGCCGGCGCCTGCTCGCGGAAGCCGACGAGCTCGACCGGCTGTTCCGGCGTCGCGATCGCGACGTGATCGGGCGGCTGAACGTCGATGCGCCGAGCCGGATCGCGCGCCGCGTGATCGCCCCCGCGCTGCCGTCGCTGTTTCGCCGCTACCCGAAGCTGCAGCTGTCGCTCGGCTCGACCGACCGCTCGATCGATCTCGTGCAGGAGGGTGTCGACTGCGCGATCCGGGTCGGGCGGCTCGCGGACAGCAGCCTCGTCGTGCGGCCGCTCGGGCAGTTCGCGCTGATCAACTGCGCGAGCCCCGACTACCTGCGCGAATGCGGCGTGCCCGAGCATCCCGATGCGCTTGCGCACGGGCACTGGGCGATCGGCTATGCGTCGCCGACGACCGGCCGCGAGCTCGGCTGGGAATACTGCGCGGACGGTGGACGGCATACGCTGACGCTGCCGAGCCGCGTGATCGTCAACAACGCTGAAACCTATATCGCGAGCTGCATCGCCGGCATGGGGCTGATCCAGATTCCGCGCTTCGACGTCGTGCATCTGCTCGACAGCGGAGCGCTGGTCGAGGTGATGCCCGGCCATCGGGCCGCGCCGATGGACGTGTCGGCCGTATATCCGCATCGGCGGCATCGGTCGAGGCGGCTCAATGCGTTCGTCGAATGGTTCGGCGAGCTGATGGCGGATGCATTGAACGACGCGGGCGCGGCCGGCAGCGGCGACTGAAAGCGGCGTCGTGGCCGCAACTGCGGGCCGCCCGCCATTCGCCGGCCGGTGACGCCGTTCGATCGGCGTCGGTGCGACGCGGCATGCGCGGTACGTCCGGCACGTGCGGCCATCGCGTCGCGCACTCAGGCGGCGAACTGCCGCGTGCGCCCGGTCGCCCGCACCGCGTCGATCAGCGCGGCGCAGGCGCCGTCGGGCTTCGACGCGAACGCGTAAAAGCGCGCGGCCGGCAACGCCGGCAGGCCGTCATTCGCCCCGCATGCGCGCAGGCCGTCGCGCAGCTGGCTGCGCGCGAGCGCCGTGACCGCGAAGCCGGCCAGCGCGGCCGATATGCAGCCGGCCATGCTGGCGCTTTCGAACAGCACGCGAAACGGCCGCAGCGCGGCGGCGAGCGAGGACACCGCGGCTTCCCGGTACACGCACGGCTCCGGGAACAGCGCGAGCGGCACATCGCCTTCGGTGTCGATTGCCATATCCGACGCGAACGCCCATACCAGTGGTTCTTCCCACAGCAGTTCGCCCGGCGCGTCGACCTGCCGGCATTGCTTGCCGAACACGACGTCGAGCCGGCCCAGCGTCTGCTCGCGCAGCAGCGCCGCGGTGATCCCGACCTTCAGTTCGATCGATGTGCGCGGATGACTGTCGCGAAACGTGCGCAGCACCTGCGGCAACCATGCGCCCGCGAAATCTTCCGACGCGCCGACGCGCAGCCGGCCATGCGCCGGCGCGCCGCGCAGCCTCGCGCGCACTTCGCGCTCCATGTCGACGATGTTGCGCGCGTACGCGTACAGCGTGTCGCCGGCCGGCGTGAGCGCGATGCGGCGCGTCGTGCGCGCGAGCAGCACCGTGCCGGCCGCCTGCTCGAGCCGCTTGATGTGGCCGCTGACCGCGGACGGCGTCAGCGCGAGGCGCTCCGCGGCCGGCGCGAAGCCGCGGCTGTCGACGACTTCGAGGAAGGTACGCAACAGCGCGATGTCGAGCGCGGTCGACGCGGGATCGGTCAGCGGTTCCATCGGTTGATTCACCACAATATTTGAAGAATGAGTCATGATACGCCGCGAATCGTGATGAGAGACGGGCCTACCATCGGGCATTCAGGCTGACCAACCGGAGTGCACATGACCGCTTACCGCTATGCGACGACTGCGTCGCTCGAACTCGCCTATCTCGAATGGAACCCGCGCGGCGAACGCGTGGCCGTGCTGCTGCACGGCTGGCCGGACAGCCCGGTCGGCTGGGAGGCCGTGGCTCGAACGCTGGCCGCACGCGGCTACCGCGTGCTCGCGCCCGCGCTGCGCGGTTTCGCGCCGACCCGCTTTCGCGATTCCGCGACGCCGCGCAGCGGCCGGCTCGCGGCGCTTGGCCGCGACCTGCTCGAATTCATCGACGCGCTCGGCATCGAGCGGCCCGTGCTGGTCGGGCACGACTGGGGTGCGCGCGCGGTTGCGAACGCGTGCGGGTTGCGCGACGGCGCGGCCTCGCATCTGGTGATGCTGTCGGTGGGATACGGCACGAACGACCCGGCCCAGCCGTTGTCGCTGCCGCAGGCGCGCAACTACTGGTACCACTGGTTCCTGGCGACGCCGCGCGGGGAGCAGGCGCTGCGCGACGATCGCCGGGCGTTTGCGCGCCTGATGTGGGATACGTGGTCGCCGGCCGGCTGGTACGACGCACGCGACTTCGACGCGGCCGCGACGGCCTTCGACGGCCCGGACTGGATCGACGTGGTGCTGCACTCGTACCGTTATCGCTGGGGGTTCGTCGACGGCGGGGCCGCGTATGCGGAAGACGACGCGCAACTGACACCCGCACCGGTGCTGTCGGTGCCGACGCTCGTGCTGCACGGCGGCGCGGATTCCTGCAACGGGCCCGAGACTTCGGCCGGGCGCGAGCGGTTCTTCACCGGCCGCTACGAGCGCGCCGTGCTGGACGGTGTCGGGCACTTTCCGCAGCGTGAGGCGCCGGGAGCGGTTGCGGACGCGATCGCGCGGTTCTGCGAGCAACGCTGAACGCGCGGCCGCACCTCGGTGCGCGGTCGATCGAACCGGTCACTCGGTGCGGTGCGGGATGCTGTCCGGGAACGGGTAGGGCGCGTGCGGCCCCGGCCAGTCGGGCACGGGCGGCTCGCGCAGCAGGTCGCATCCGCCCAGCATGATCGACAACAGCGCGGCAAGCACGCAGCGGCGGATCGGGCTCGAAAAGAAGACGCGCGTGGACATGAGCGGCCTCCGTGCTTGCGTGTCCTGATGCTTGGACCGCCGGGGAACGGCGTGCGTTGCGGTGTGCGTGGCGCGCGCAACAAACAAAAAACCAACAAAAAACCCGCGAAGCGGCGAGCTTGCGCGGGTTTCGACAGCGCAGCGCATGACGCTGCGAAAGACTGGTGCCCAGGGCCGGAATCGAACCGGCACGCCTTGCGGCGGGGGATTTTGAGTCCCCTGCGTCTACCAATTTCACCACCTGGGCTTTGATCCTGGCCGCGCATGTGATTCGTACGGATTGTGCGCGGCGAAACGCGGATTATGGCGGAAAACGGGGCACCGGGCAAGCTGTCCGGCGACCGCCCGTGCGTTACTGGCTCAGATAGACGAATCGGCCCTGCTTCACGATCCCCATCACGCTCGCGCGCTGATCGAGCCCCACGTGATCCTTGTCGCTGGTGTTGACGACGCCATTCGGCACGACGAGTTCGTGCGCGCGTTCGAGTTCGCGCCGCAGCGCCGCGCGGAAGCCCGGCGTGCCGGGCTGCGCGGCCTTGAGCGCGCGGCCGACCGCGTCGGCGAGGCGCGGGTACACGCCCGCCGCGTCGCCCGCGAACTGGGTGACCGTGCCGGCGCCGTATTTCGCTTCATACGCGTCGACGAACGCGAGTGCGGCCTTGCGGGCCGGATGGTCGGCAGGCAGCGTGCGCGCGACGACCACCGGCTGGGTCGGGAACAGCGTCCCGTCGACGTCCTTGCCGCCGAGCTTGATGAATTCCGGCGTGGCGATCCCGTGCGTCTGGTAGATCGCGCCCTTGTAGCCGCGCTCGATCAGCGTGCGTTGCGGCAGCACGGCCGGCGTGCCCGAGCCGGCGATCAGGATCGCGTCGGGCTTCGCGGCGATCAGCTTCAGCGTCTGGCCGGTCACGCTCGCGTCGGTGCGGTTGAAGCGTTCCGTCGCGATCACGCGGATCTTGCGGACTTCCGCGAAGCGCGTGAATTCGTTCAGCCAGCTGTCGCCATAGCTGTCCGCGAAGCCGATGAAGCCGACCGTCTTCACGCCGTGGTTGGCCATGTAGCGCGTCATCACGTCGGCCATCGCGCTGTCGCTCTGCGCCATCTTGAATGCCCAGGTCCGCGCGCCTTCCTGCGGCTCGACGATCGCGCCGGAGCCGACCAGCGTGATCATCGGCGTCTGGGCGGCGGCCACCGCGTCGAGCGCCGCGAGCGCGGCCGGCGTGATGTTCGGCCCGACCACGACGTCGACGCGATCCTCGTCGACCAGCTTGCGGATATTGCGCACGGCCGCGCCCGGGTCGGACGCGTCGTCGAGCACCGTCACCTGCACCGGCTGCCCGGCGATCGTCTTCGGCCACATCAGGATCGCGTTCTTGCTGGTGATGCCGATCGCGGCGGCCGGGCCGGTCGACGACAGGTCGACGCCGACCTTCAGGTCGGCATGCGCGGCCGCGCAGGCGAGCACGAGGGCGGCGCCGGCGGCGCGGCGCAACAGGGCGGGAAGCGTCATGCGGAAATCTCCGTCGGGCAATAAAAAGGGGCGCGATTTGCGCCCCTGTCGTTATACCTGACCGTCAAAGCTCGTACGATTCGGATTCGCCCTTGAGCGCCTGCTCGATCAGCTTGCGGTTCAGCGTCGGCGACAGCAGCTCGACGAGCGTATACACATAGCTGCGCAGATAGGCGCCCTGCTTGAGCGCGACACGCGTCACGTTGCTGCCGAACAGGTGGCCGACCGGGATCAGCCGCAGGTTGCGGTCGCGCTCCGGGTTGAATGCGATGTCGGCCATGATCCCGACGCCCAGGCCGAGTTCGACGTAGGTCTTGATCACGTCGGCGTCGATCGCTTCCAGCACGATGTCCGGCGACAGCCCGCGCAGCGCGAACGCATGATTGATCTTCTTGCGGCCGGCGAACGCGTCGTCGTACGTGATCAGCGGGTACTGCGCGAGATCGTCCAGCGTGACCGGCTTGCGTTCGAGCAGCGGATGGTCGGCCGGCACCACGGCCGCGTGATGCCACTGGAAGCAGGGCAGCGACACGAGTTCCTTGTAGTCGGCGATCGCCTCGGTCGCGATCGCGAGATCGGCCTGGTCGTGGATCACCATCTCGGCGACCTGCGTCGGGCTGCCCTGCAGGATCGACAGGTGCACCTTCGGGAAGCGCTTCTTGAACTCGGCGATCGCGGCCGGCAGCGAGTAGCGGGCCTGCGTGTGGGTGGCGGCGATCGTCAGGTTGCCCTGATCCTGCGCCGCGTAATCTTTTCCGACCCTTTTGAGGCTTTCAACTTCCTGCAGGATCCGCTCGACCGATGCGAGGATGATCCTGCCCGGCTCGGTGAGCGAGCGCACGCGCTTGCCGTGCCGCGTGAAGATCTCCACGCCGAGCTCGTCCTCGAGCTCGATGATCGCCTTCGACACCCCCGGTTGCGACGTGTAGAGCGCCTTGGCGGCCTCGGTGAGGTTGAAATTCTGCCGGACGGCCTCGCGCACGAAGCGAAATTGGTGCAGGTTCATTTATAACCCTTCCGCATATCAACAGAATTTTTTAGTCGTTTGAAATATAAGGCGAGTTTATTACGATTCACCGGAGTTTTTCAAATATGGATATCTGTTTTCGTCATTAGCAATCCAGCCGGGCCGCGCAAGGCCGGCGATGGCGGCGGAACGGAGATTCGGGCGCGACGTGGCTAGGACGTCGCGCGGTCACCACGAAAACCCCTGGGGTCCCCGAATGTATCAGTACGACCAATACGACCAGACGATCGTCGACGAGCGTGTCGCGCAGTACCGCGATCAGGTGCGCCGCCGGCTGTCGGGCGAGTTGAGCGAAGAAGAATTCCGTCCGCTGCGCCTGCAGAACGGCCTGTACATGCAGCGCCACGCATACATGCACCGCATCGCGATTCCGTACGGCAACCTGCGCAGCGACCAACTGCGGATGCTGGCGCGCATCGCCCGCGAACACGACCGCGGCTACGGCCACTTCTCGACCCGCTCGAACATCCAGTTCAACTGGATCCAGCTCGAGGAAACGCCGGAGATCCTCGCGAAGCTCGCGTCGGTGCAGATGCACGGCATCCAGACCTCGGGCAACTGCATCCGCAACATCACGGCGGACCAGTTCGCGGGCGTCGCCCAGGACGAGGAGATCGATCCGCGTCCGTGGTCGGAAATCCTGCGCCAGTGGTCGACGTTCCATCCCGAATTCGCGTGGCTGCCGCGCAAGTTCAAGATCGCGGTGTCGGGCTCGACGCACGACCGCGCGGCCGTGCAGATCCACGATCTCGGCGTGTACCTGAAGAAGAACGCGCAGGGCGAGGTGGTCGCGAGCATCCTCGCGGGCGGCGGCCTCGGCCGTACGCCGATCATCGGCGCGGTGATCAAGGAAGACCTGCCGTGGCAGCACCTGCTGACCTATTGCGAAGCCGTGCTGCGCGTATACAACCGCTACGGCCGCCGCGACAACCTGTACAAGGCGCGTATCAAGATCCTCGTGAAGGCGCTGTCGCCCGCGAAGTTCGCGCAGCAGGTCGAGGAAGAGTGGCAGCACCTGAAGGACGGCCCGTCGACGCTCACGCAGGCGGAAGTCGACCGCGTGTCGCAGTACTTCCAGCCGCCCGTCTACGAGAAGCTGGCCGACACCGACGCGTCGTTCGAACAGCACCTGCTCGAGAACAAGGCGTTCGCGCGCTGGGTCGAGCGCAACGTCGCGCCGCACAAGGTGCCGGGTTATGCCGCGGTCACGCTGTCGCTGAAGGACCACCGCGTCGCCCCCGGCGACGCGACCGACGCGCAGATGGACCTGGTGGCCGACTGGGCAGACGCGTACTCGCTTGGCGAACTGCGCGTGTCGCACGAGCAGAACCTGATCCTCGCGAACGTGAAGAAGCGCGACCTGTTCACGGTGTGGGAAAAGGCGAAGGCGGCCAGCTTCGCGACGCCGAACGTCGGCCTGCTGACCGACATCATCGCGTGCCCGGGCGGCGATTTCTGCTCGCTCGCGAACGCGAAGTCGATCCCGATCGCGCTGGCGATCCAGCAGCGTTTCGACGATCTGGACTACGTGTACGATCTCGGCGACCTGTCGCTGAACATTTCCGGTTGCATGAACTCGTGCGGTCATCATCACGTGGGCAACATCGGCATCCTCGGCGTCGACAAGGACGGTGCCGAGTGGTACCAGGTGTCGCTCGGCGGCGAGCAGGGCACGGGCCGCAACGGCGCGCGCCTCGGCCGCGTGATCGGGCCGTCGTTCTCCGCGGAAGAAGTGCCGGGCGTGATCGCGAAGCTGATCGACACGTTCGTCGAGGCACGCATCGACGGCGAGCGCTTCATCGACACGTACGACCGCATCGGCATCGCTCCGTTCAAGGAGCGCGTGTATGCGGCGCGCCAGGCAGTCAACGCGTAACCAACCGGGTAGAAGGAATTTGCAGATGGCTTCGATTATCAAGAACCGCGCAGTGATCGACGACGCATGGCAGGTCGTGCGCGCGGCGGAAGACGGTGCGCTGCCCGCGGTCGACGCATTGCCGGCCGGCAAGGTGCTGGTGCCGTTCACCCTGTGGCAGGCCGAGCGCGCGGCGCTCGTCGCCGCGAAGACGAAGGACGAACTCGGCGTGTGGCTCGCGCCGGACAGCGAGCCGGCCGACCTCGTGGCCGACTTCGGTGCGATCTCGCTGATCGCCGTCGATTTCCCGCGCTTCGCGGACGGCCGCGGCTACAGCATCGCGCGCCTGCTGCGCGAGCGCCACGGCTGGACCGGCGAGCTGCGCGCGATCGGCGACGTGCTGCGCGACCAGCTGCTGTACATGTCGCGTTGCGGCTTCGACGCGTTCGCGGTGCGTGCCGACAAGGACATCCACGATGCACTGAACGCGTTCGGCGAATTCACGCAGCGTTACCAGGGCGCATTCGACGAGCCGGCGCCGCTGTTCCGCCGCCGCGCGGCCGCGGCCGACGCGAAGGTGAGCGCATGAGCGCCGCGACCGCACTGACGCCCGAACTGGCCGCGAAGGTCGAGCGCCTCGACGCGCTGCTCGCGCAGATCGGTGCGCGCCACGAGAAGGTGAAGTTCGCGAGCAGCCTCGCCGCGGAAGACATGCTGCTCACGCACGCGATCCTGTCGAAGGGCGTGTCGATCGGCATCTTCTCGCTGAACACCGGCCGCCTGCATGCGGAAACGCTGGGCATGATCGACCGCGTGCGCGAGCGCTACGGCTACGAGATCGAGCAGTTTCATCCGCAGCAGGACGCGGTCGACCAGTACGTCGCCGAGCACGGCCTGAACGCCTTCTACGAAAGCGTCGAGCTGCGCAAGTCGTGCTGCCACATCCGCAAGGTCGAGCCGCTGAACCGCGCGCTGGCCGACGTCGGCGCGTGGGTCACGGGCCAGCGTCGCGAGCAGTCGGTCACGCGTGCGGAGCTGCACGAGGAAGAACAGGACGAAGCGCGCGGGATCGCGAAGTACAACCCGCTCGCCGACTGGACGGAAGCCGACGTGTGGGCGTACCTGAAGGCGTTCGACGTGCCGGTCAATCCGCTGCACGCGCGCGGCTATCCGAGCATCGGCTGCGAGCCGTGTACGCGCGCGATCCGCCCCGGCGAGGACAGCCGGGCGGGCCGCTGGTGGTGGGAGTCGCGCGACACGAAGGAATGCGGGCTGCACATCACGATCACGCCGATTCCCGCGAACGCCGAAGCCGGCGCCGCGCACTGAAAGCCGACAAGAAACCGAATATTGCGCCGCCCGCGACAGCGGGCGGCACGAACCCAGAAGAGAAGGACTGAAATCATGAGCACGACGCTCGAGCAATCCGCCTTTGCCCCGCCCACCGGTGCCGACGACCGCATGGGCCACCTCGACTGGCTCGAAGCCGAGTCGATCCACATCCTGCGCGAACTCGTTGCCGAATGCAGCAAGCCGGCGCTGTTGTTCTCGGGCGGCAAGGACTCGGTCGTCGTGCTGCACCTCGCGCTGAAGGCGTTCGGCCTCGGCGCGAACCGCAAGACGACGCTGCCGTTCCCGCTCGTGCACATCGACACGGGCCACAACTACGAGGAAGTGATCGACTTCCGCGACCGCCGCGCGCAGGAGCTCGGCGCCGAGCTGGTGGTCGGCCACGTCGAGGATTCGATCAAGCGCGGCACCGTCGTGCTGCGCCGCGAAACCGATTCGCGCAACGCCGCACAGGCCGTCACGCTGCTCGAGACGATCGAACAGCACGGCTACACGGCGCTGATCGGCGGCGCGCGCCGCGACGAAGAGAAGGCGCGCGCGAAGGAGCGGATCTTCTCGTTCCGCGACGAATTCGGCCAGTGGGATCCGAAGGCGCAGCGCCCGGAACTGTGGAGCCTGTACAACGCACGCCTGCACAACGGCGAGCACCTGCGCGTGTTCCCGATCTCGAACTGGACGGAACTCGACGTGTGGCAGTACATCGCGCGCGAGAACCTCGAACTGCCGTCGATCTACTACGCGCACCAGCGCGAGATCGTGCGCCGCAACGGGCTGCTCGTGCCGGTCACGCCGCTCACGCCGATGCGTGACGGCGAGACGAGCGAACTCGCGCAGGTGCGCTTCCGTACCGTTGGCGACATCAGCTGCACGTGCCCGGTCGAGAGCGACGCGGACGACGTCGAGAAGATCATCGCCGAGACGGCGGTGACCGAGATCACCGAACGCGGCGCGACCCGGATGGACGACCAGGCATCCGAAGCCGCGATGGAACAGCGCAAGAAGCAAGGTTATTTCTGAAGCACACGAGGACATTCACATCATGAGCATCATCGAGAACACCGAAGACCTCGGCGTGTTGCGTTTCATCACCGCGGGCAGCGTCGACGACGGCAAGAGCACGCTGATCGGCCGCCTGCTGTACGACAGCAAGGCCGTGCTGTCCGACCAGCTGTCCGCGCTGTCGCGCGCGAAGAACAAGCGCACGGTCGGCGACGAGATCGACCTCGCGCTGCTGACGGACGGGCTCGAAGCCGAGCGCGAGCAGGGCATCACGATCGACGTCGCCTACCGCTATTTCGCGACCGCGAAGCGCAAGTTCATCATCGCCGACACGCCGGGCCACGAGCAGTACACGCGCAACATGGTGACGGGCGCATCGACCGCGCATGCGGCGATCATCCTGGTCGACGCGACGCGCGTGACGATCGAGAATGGCGTGGCGGAACTGCTGCCGCAAACGAAGCGCCACAGCGCGATCGTGAAGCTGCTCGCGCTGCAGCACGTGATCGTCGCGATCAACAAGATGGACCTCATCGAGTACAGCGAAGCGCGCTTCAACGAGATCCGCGACGCGTACGTCGCGCTCGCGAAGCAGCTCGGCCTGAAGGACGTGCGTTTCGTGCCGGTGTCGGCGCTGAAGGGCGACAACATCGTCGGCGCGAGCGAGCGCATGCCGTGGTACGCGGGCGAGCCGCTGCTCGACCTGCTCGAATCGCTGCCGGTCGAGACGCAGGCGCACGACGCGCTGCGCTTCCCGGTGCAGTGGGTCGCACGCCAGGACGGCAGCTCGGCCGACGATTTCCGCGGCTACATGGGCCGGATCGAATCGGGCGAGGTGAAGGTCGGTGACGAAATCGTCGTGCTGCCGTCGAACCGCACTGCGACGATCGCCGAGATCATCGCGCCGGTGCCGGGCGGCACGGCGGCGGTTGCGCACGCGTTCGCGGGCCAGACGGTGACGATTCGCCTCGCGGAAGACGTCGACGTGTCCCGCGGCGACATGTTCGTCACGACCGCCGAGACGGTCGCGCCGGCGAAGAAGCTCGAGGCGGACCTGTGCTGGTTCGACGAGACGCCGCTGTCGCCGCAGCGCAAGTACCTGCTGAAGCAGACTACGAGCACGGTGTTCGCGAAGATCGGCGCGGTCAAGGAAGTGCTCGACGTGCATACGCTGTCGCACGCGACCGACCGCCAGGAACTGAAGATGAACGACATCGGCCGCGTCGCGCTGACGCTGCAGAAGCCGATCGTCTGCGACACCTACGATGCGCACCCGGGCACGGGCGCGTTCGTGCTGATCGACGAGGCGACGCACCACACGGTCGCCGCCGGCATGATTCGGGCGTTCTCGGCGTAACGGGCTTAACCGGCGGTCAGCGCCGCCCTCGCGGCGGTGCGGGCCGGCCGCCGTCCGCACGAGCAGGACCCCAAGCGAAGCGACAAACATGGGCAAGGTATATCTGATCGGAGCAGGGCCGGGCGCCGCGGACCTCATCACGGTGCGCGGCATGCGGCTGCTCGAACAAGCCGACGTCGTGCTGCACGACGCGCTCGTCGAGCCGGCGATGCTCGACTACGCACCGAACGCGCGCAAGATCGCGGTCGGCAAGCGTTGCGGGCAGCGTTCGACCGCGCAGCATTTCATCAACAAGCAGATCGTCGACGCGGCGCGCGAGCACGCGTGCGTGGTGCGCCTGAAGGGCGGCGACCCGATGCTGTTCGGTCGCGCCGAAGAGGAAATGCGCGCGCTCGAAGCGGCGGGCATCGATTTCGAGGTCGTGCCGGGCATCACCGCGGCGCTGGCCGGCGCGGCGACGCTGAAGCGCTCGCTGACGTTGCGCGGCGTGTCGCGCAGCGTCGCGTTCGCGACGCACAGCCGCGCACCGGGCAGCGACGAGATTCGCGAGGCCGCGCGCGCCGATTCGATCGTCTACTACATGGGCCGCGACAGTGCGCCGGGCATCGCGCAGGAACTGATCGACGCGGGCCGTGCGAGCGCGACGCCGGTGGCGATCGTCGAGGCTTGCAGCACCGCGCGCGAGCGCACGCTGACGCTGACGCTCGGGCAGATGGCGGCGGGCGGCGCGCAGGCGTGGCTCGACCCGGCGGAACCGAGCCTGCTGATGATCGGCGATGCGTTCGCCGAACGCGTGCGGCACGCGAAAGAGGGCGCTGCGTTGCAGGATGCGGCCTGAGTCGAACGTGCGATCCGCAGGCAAAAAAAG
>NZ_CAJPGY010000070.1:0-20231 GCF_905339915.1 Burkholderia sp. BCC1985 | reverse complement strand
CGTGAAGGCGAAGCTGCGCGAGACGGGCGCGCCGCTCGCGGGCGAGATGAGCGGCCACGTGTTCTTCAAGGACCGCTGGTACGGCTTCGACGACGGTCTCTACACGGGCGCGCGCCTGCTCGAAATCCTCGCGAAGACGGCCGATCCGAGCGCGCTGCTCAATGCGCTGCCGGACGCGATGAGCACGCCGGAACTGCAACTCAAGCTCGAGGAGGGCGAGAACTTCCGCCTGATCGAGAAGCTGCAGAGGGAAGCGAAGTTCGACGGCGCCGACGAAGTCGTGACGATCGACGGCCTGCGCGTCGAGTACCCGGACGGCTTCGGCCTCGCGCGTTCGTCGAACACGACGCCGGTGGTCGTGCTGCGGTTCGAAGCGGAGACCAAGGAAGGACTCGAGCGCATCCAGGCGGACTTCCGCCGCGTGCTGACGGCCGCGAAGCCGGACGTCGAGCTGCCGTTCTGAACGACGTGCGCACGCGTGTCGCCGACGCATCCGATGCATAGGGAGACAGGCCTCGTGCCGCGTCGCGTGCACGCGCGTGACACCACCCGTTGACAACACAACGAACCGTTCGGGGCTTGCGCCCCGTTCGGCTTTTCATGGCGCCGGAGCAATTGGGAGGAAAGGGATGTCAGGCTATCGCGAATTGAAGGCGCAAGCCAATGAACTGATGAAACGTGCCGAGGAAGCGCGACAGGCCGAACTCGAGACCGTGCTGCAGGAGGTCCGTACCCGTGTCGCCGAATATGGGTTGACCCCGAGACAGATATTCGGCCGTCAGGGCAGTGCCGCAAGGACGGCGCGAAAAACGCCTGCCGTCGCGCCGAAGTACCGCGATCCGAACACCGGGGCGACGTGGTCCGGCCGGGGACGCGAGCCGGCATGGATCAAGGGGAAGCGCCGCGAGCGCTTCCTGATCGAGCGTCAGGAGGGTTGAACGCGACATTGCCCGCTGCCCATAAAATGGAGGCGTCCGTCGGCCCGCGCTTCGCCACGACCCAGGCGACGCGCGGGCAGGCTCACCCGCGACCTCCAAGGCCACCATGGAAATCAAATGGATCGAGGATTTCCTCGCGCTCGCGCAATACCAGAGCTTTTCGCGCGCGGCTGAATTTCGCAACGTCACGCAATCGGGCTTCAGCCGCCGCATCCAGTCGCTCGAGCAGTGGATCGGCGCCGAGCTGATCGACCGCAGCAGCTTTCCGCCGGTGCTGACGCCGGCCGGGCGCCTGTTCCGCGAAACGGCCGAAGACGTCATCAGCCGCCTGTACGATACCCGCGCGATCATCCGCACCGAGCAGCGGATCGCCGGCAAGAGCCTGCAGATCGCCGCGGGTCACACGATCGCGCTGAGTTTCCTGCCGGCCTGGCTCAAGGCGCTCGCGACGCATTTCGGTGAAGTGCGCGCGCGCGTCATTCCGACGAACGTCCACGACTCGATCCTGATGCTCGTCAACGGCAACTGCGAGCTGATGTTCGCGTATCACCATCCGGAGCTGCCGCTCCATCTCGACCCCGCGAAGTACGCGCACCTGACGGTGGGCCTCGACACGCTGATGCCGGCGTGCCGGCCGAACCGTCGATCGGCGCCCGCGTTTCGCCTGCCCGGAACGAAGCAGAATCCGCTGCCGCTGATTACCTACACGGAAACCAGCTACTTCGGCCGCTGTCTCGCGCTGCTGCTCGGCCGCGCACCGGATGCGCCGGCCTTGCAACTGCACTACGAGTCCGACATGGCCGAAGTGCTCAAGAAGCTCGTGATGGAAGGCGAGGGCGTCGCGTGGCTGCCCCGCAGCGCGATCGCCGCCGAACTGGCGGCCGGCGACCTCGTGCCGGCCGGCCCGGCGGCGTGGAACCTGGACGTCGAGCTGCGCGTGTATCGCGACGTGTCCAATCGCAGCGAATTCCTCGACACCCTCTGGCAGCATCTGCGCGCGGCGCCTGCCCGGCTCGGCTGAATCAGGGTTTTCCCGCGTTATGCGGCGCTCGCATACCGCCATGTCGCACCGGCATCACGGCTTTTTCGACCGTCCCTACCATTCGTTCCAACGGCACATGCGACGCGCGACCGGCGTCGCGCGGCCTTCTTCGCAGCGCTCGCCGCCTTCCGGCGGCCGGGTGCCACCCAAGGACGAATGGACATGAAAAATCGCCTCACCTTAAGCATCGCAGTCGGCATGATCCTCGGTGTCGTCGCCGGTTATGCGTGCCACGCCAACATCGCGGACCCGGCCACCCTCAAGACGATCGCCGGCTACTTCTCGATCGTCACCGACATCTTCCTGCGCCTGATCAAGATGATCATCGCGCCGCTGGTGTTCGTGACGCTCGTGTCCGGCCTGGCCGGCATGGACAGCGGCGAGGACGTCGGCCGCATCGGCCTGCGCTCGATCGGCTGGTTCGTCTGTGCGTCGCTGATTTCGTTGAGTCTCGGCCTCGTGATGGCCAATGCGCTGCAGCCGGGCGCCGGCCTGAACCTGATGGCGAGCGCGGGCGAGGTCAACACCGGACTGAACACCGCCGCGCTGAACGCCCGGGACGTGATCACGCATGCGTTCCCGACCAGCCTGCTCGATGCGATGGCGCGCAACGACATCCTGCAGATCCTGGTGTTCTCGATCTTTCTCGGCGTCGCGCTGAGTGCGTTGAAGCGCGACCCGCGCGTTAGCGTCGTGATCCAGGCGATCGACGGCATGGTGCCGGTGATGCTGCGCCTGACGAACTACGTGATGCGCGCGGCGCCGCTCGGCGTGTTCGGTGCGATCGCGTCGTCGGTCACGCTGCGCGGGCTCGACGTGATCTACACGTACGGGAAGCTGATCGGCGCGTTCTATCTCGGCTTGCTGGTTCTTTGGGCGATCCTGATCGGCGTCGGCTACGTGTTTCTCGGGCGGCGCGTCGGGTGCTGAAGGCCGTGCGCGAGCCCGCGCTGATCGCGTTCTCGACCGCCAGCAGCGAGGCCGCCTATCCGCGCCTGACCGAGCAGCTCGAGCGCTTCGGCGTCGACAAGAAGGTGGTGGGGTTCACGCTGCCGCTCGGCTACGCGTTCAACCTCGACGGTTCGATGATGTATCAGGCGTTCGCGGCCATCTTCATCGCGCAGGCGTTCGGCGTGCACATGCCGCTGTCGGAGCAGGTGTTCATGCTGCTGGTGCTGATGCTGAGCAGCAAGGGCATGGCGAGCGTGCCGCGCGGCTCGGTGGTCGTGGTCGCGGCGGTCGCGCCGATGTTCCATCTGCCGGTGGCCGGCGTCGCGATGGTGCTCGCGATCGACCAGATCCTCGACATGGGCCGCACGATGACCAACGTGATCGGCAACAGCGTGGCGACGGCGGTGATCGCGAAGTGGGAGACGCGGCGCGCCGTGAAATCGCAGGACGCCGTATTCGAACAGTCGGAGCTGAACGCATGATGCGCACGGATACGGATAGCGTGAATGCGCGGATAAAATTCGGCGTGGTCGGCGGCCTGGGGCCGCTGGGCAGTGCCGACGTGTTCTTCAAGATGGTGAAGGCGACGCCGGCGTCGTCCGACGAGGAACACGCCGAAATGATCTTCGAGCAATACCCGTTCAAGGGGTCGGGGTCCGGCAGTGCGGCGACCATCGAGCGCAAGCTGTACGTGTTCGACATGATCCGGCAGTTCGAGAAGCGCGGCGTGACGACGGTCGTGCTGCCGTGTTTCCTGAGTCACACGTTCATCGACGAATTGAAGGCGAATACGCGCCTGCCGATCGTCGATATCGTCGAAGCCGTTCGCCACCACGTGCGGCGCAAATACCCGGACGCGACGCGCATCGGCGTGCTGGCTTCCGACTACGTGCGGGACAAGCGACTCTTCGACACGTATTTCCCGTCGCCGCAGTTCGACGTCGTTCATCCGCGGACGCACGACGGGATCGATCTCGTGACGGAAGCCGTCTACGGGGCCGACGGCATCAAGCGCGGCAATCTGCGCGGCCGGCCGGTCGACCTGCTGCGCCGCGCATGCGCGGACCTGATCGATCAGGGCGTGCAGGTGATCGTCCCCGGCCTGACCGAGATCGCACTGGTCGCGGACGCCATCGGCCCGCTGCGCGTGCCGCTCGTCGATTCGAACCTCGCGTATGCGCAGTACGCGGTGACCGGGCACGCCGGTTCGCGCGCGGCGCCGTTCAAGGTCGGCGTGGTCGGCGGCGTCGGGCCGGCCGCGACGGTCGATTTCCTCGACAAGATCGTGCGCAACACGCCGGCGTCGCGCGATCAGGAACACATCAAGCTGCTGGTCGAGCAGAATCCGCAGATTCCCGACCGGACCGAGAACCTGACGGGCACCGGCACGGACCCGACGATCGCGTTGTACGCGACCTGCAAGAAGCTCGAGGACGGCGATGCCGACGTCATCGCGATTCCGTGCAACACCGCGCATGCGTTCGTCGAGCGGATCCAGCCGTACCTCGGCATTCCGGTCGTCAACATGCTGACCGTCACGGTCGCGCATCTGCGCGATACGTATCCGGGGCTGCGCGACGTTGGCGTGCTCGCGACATCCGGCACGATCGAAAGCGGGGTCTATCAGAAGGCGCTGGAATCGCAAGGATTGCGACAGGTTGCACCGACGCCCGCATTGCAGGCGCGCGTGATGGAAGCGATCTACGGGAAGCAGGGCGTGAAGGCCGGCTTCACGACCGGACAGTGCAAGGACGATATCGGCGCCGCTGTCGACGCGCTGATTGCAGAGGGCGTGCGGGTGATCGTGCTCGGCTGCACCGAGCTGCCGATCCTGCTGCCGGGCGGCGAATATGTCGCGCGGGACGGGCGTCGGGCGACGCTCGTCGATCCGACCGACGTGCTCGCCCGCACGTGCATTGCGTATGCGATGGCGGGTGGCGGCTGAGCCGGTGCCGGTGCCGGTGCGGGGCGCGAGCGCGAGCGGCAGACGCTCCGGAAGCGCGAGTCGTTCGGCGCGCTTCGATGATCGAGCCGCCGTCCGGAAAAGCCGGCGTGATCCGGCGCTTGTTCCCGGCTTCGCACCGTTCTTGGAAAACTGTATGAATATACAGTATAGTATCCGTCGAACTCGAGCGGCGCGGGCATGACCCGTGCGGCACGTGCGCCGCGCCTGCGGGCATCCGCCGCAGCGTTCCGGCACCGTGAAATCCGGCTAACTCATTCAGACGGGCAGGCAAATTGTCATCCAGCAATCTGATCCGCATTCGCGGAGCACGTCAGCACAACCTCAAGAACCTCGATCTCGACCTGCGCACCGGCGAAATGACGGTCGTCACCGGCCCGTCGGGCTCCGGCAAGTCGAGCCTCGTGTTCGACACGCTGTACGCGGAAGGCCAGCGGCGCTACGTCGAAACCTTCAGCGCGTATGCGCGGCAGTTCCTCGACCGGATGGACCGTCCGCAGGTCGAGCGCGTCGACGGCGTGCCGCCCGCGATCGCGATCGACCAGACCAATCCGGTCCGCAGCTCGCGTTCGACCGTCGGCACGATGACCGAGCTCAACGATCACCTGAAGCTGCTGTACGCGCGCGCGGCCGAGCTGTTCGACCGCCAGACCGCGCGGCAGGTGCGGCATGACACGCCGGAGACGATCTACGCGGAACTCGTCGAGCGCACGCGCGCCGACGATCCGCGCGTCGTCGTCACGTTCCCGGTCGAGCTGCCGGAAAGCGTGTCCGACGAAGAAATCGCGCAGTGGCTGTCCGCGAGCGGCTACACGCGCGTGCAGGCGCAGCGCGAAGTCGCGTCGCCGACCGGCCCGCGCAAGCTGCTCGACGTGGTGGCCGACCGCTTCCGCGTGCAGCAGGCCGACAAGGTGCGCGTGGTCGAGGCGATCGAGGCGTCGCTGAAGCGCGGCGGCGGCCGCGTGAACGTCTACGTGCTCGCGCCGGAAGCGGAAAACGCGCTGGCCGAGCCGCAGGTGTGGCGTTTCTCCACCGGGCTGCACGATCCCGACAGCGACCTGCGCTACGCGGAGCCGCAGGCGGCGCTATTCTCGTTCAACTCGGCCTACGGCGCGTGCGAGACCTGCCGCGGCTTCGGCCGCGTGATCGGCGTCGATCTCGGCCTGGTGATCCCCGACGCGCGCAAGACGCTGCGCGGCGGCGCGATCAAGCCGATGCAGACGCCCGCCTGGAAGGAGTGCCAAGACGACCTGATGCGCTACGCGGCGAAGGCCGACATCCGCCGCGACACGCCGTGGTCCGACCTGACCGACGCCGAGCGCGACTGGGTGATCAACGGCTCGCCGGACTGGAACGGCAAATGGCAGAGCCAGTGGTACGGCGTGAAACGCTTCTTCGGCTATCTCGAATCGAAAGCGTACAAGATGCATATCCGCGTGCTGCTGTCGAAGTACCGCAGCTACACGCCGTGCGAGGTCTGCGGCGGCGCGCGCCTGAAGACGGAATCGCTGCAGTGGCGGCTCGGCTCGAAGGCGAACGCCGATGCGGTGCTCGCGCCCGCCGATCGTTTCATGCCGCGCGGCGTCGACTGGACGCGCGCGCAGCTCGAAGCGCTGCCGGGCCTGACGGTGCACGACCTGATGCTACTGCCGATCGAGCGCATCCGCCGCTTCTTCGACGGGATCACGCTGCCGAGCGCGCTGCTCGACGATGCGCTGAAACTGCTGCTCGCCGAGGTGCGCACGCGCCTGAAATACCTGTGCGACGTGGGGCTCGGCTACCTGACGCTCGACCGGCAGAGCCGCACGCTGTCGGGCGGCGAGGTGCAGCGGATCAACCTGACCACCGCGCTCGGCACCTCGCTGACCAAGACGCTGTTCGTGCTCGACGAGCCGAGCATCGGGCTGCATCCGCGCGACCTCACGCGAATCGTCGAGGCGATGCAGCGGCTGCGCGACGCGGGCAATACGCTGGTGGTGGTCGAGCACGATCCGTCGGTGATGCTCGCGGCCGACCGGCTGATCGACATGGGCCCGGGCCCCGGCGAGCGCGGCGGCACGATCGTCTACGACGGCACGCCGGCAGACATCCGTGCCGCGCGCACGCTGACGGGCGAATATCTCGGCGGCCGCAAGCACGTCGCGCATGCGTCGAACTGGGCGCGTCGCCCGGTCGACGCGAACACGCCGCGCATCGTGCTCGAAGGCGTGACCGAGCACAACCTGCGCGACGTGACGGTCGAGATTCCGCTGCAGCGGCTCGTGTGCGTGACGGGCGTGTCGGGCTCCGGCAAGTCGACATTGCTGCAGGACGTGCTCTATCCGGCGATGGCGCGCCATCACGGCAAGGCGACCGAGTCGCCGGGCGCGTTCCGCAATCTGACGGGTGCCGACCAGGTCGGCGACGTCGTGTTCGTCGACCAGTCGCCGATCGGCAAGACCACGCGCTCGAACCCGGCCAGCTACGTCGGCGCGTTCGACGAGATCCGCAAGCTGTTCGCGAAGGCGCCGCTCGCGCTGCAGCGCGGCTACGGCGCCGGCACGTTCAGCTTCAACTCGGGCGACGGCCGTTGCCCGACCTGCGGCGGCTCGGGTTTCGAGCACATCGAGATGCAGTTTCTGAGCGACGTCTACCTGCGTTGCCCGGATTGCGACGGCAGCCGCTACCGCGCAGAGATCCTCGAAGTGCGCATCGAGCGCGACGGCCGCGCGCTGAACATCGCCGACGTGCTCGACCTGACCGTCAGCGAGGCGGCCGCGTTCTTCACGACCGACGCGGAGGTGCTGCGCGTGCTGCAGCCGATCGTCGATGTCGGCCTCGAATACGTGAAGCTCGGCCAGCCGGTTCCGACGCTGTCGGGCGGCGAAGCGCAGCGGCTGAAGCTGGCCGGCTTCCTCGCCGAATCGGCCGCCGCCGCGGGCGGGCGCCGGATCGCCAGCGAGGAGGCGCGCATCGCGCGCGCGAAGCTGTTCATGTTCGACGAACCGACCACCGGGCTGCACTTCGACGACATCGCGAAGCTGATGCAGGCGTTCGGCAAGCTGCTCGCGGCCGGCCATTCGCTGATCGTGATCGAGCACAACCTCGACGTGATCCGCGCGGCCGACTGGTTGATCGATCTCGGCCCGGAAGGCGGCGACGGCGGCGGCCTCGTGCTGTGCGCGGGCACGCCCGACGACGTGAAGGCGTGCGCGCAATCGCACACCGGCGTCGCGCTGCTGCAGTACGACCGCGCGATGGACGGCGAAACCGCGCTCGCCGACGAAGGCGTGCCGCTGCAGGCCGTGCTGAACGCCGCCCGCGAGCGGCGCGCGATCGAGGGCGAGGACGTCGTGCGGATCGTCAACGCGCGCGAGCACAACCTGAAGGCGCTCGACGTCGACATCCCGCACGGCAAGTTCAACGTGATCACCGGCGTGTCGGGTTCCGGCAAGTCGACGCTCGCGTTCGACATCCTGTTCCACGAAGGCCAGCGCCGCTACCTCGAATCGCTGAACGCGTATGCGCGCTCGATCGTGCAGCCGGCCGGGCGGCCGGAAGTGGACGCCGTATATGGCATTCCGCCGACGGTCGCGATCGAGCAGCGGCTGTCGCGCGGCGGCCGCAAGAGCACGGTCGCGACCACGTCCGAAGTCTGGCACTTCCTGCGGCTGCTGTACGTGAAGCTCGGCCTGCAGCACTGCATCCACGACGGCACGCCCGTCACGTCGCAAACCGTCGAGTCGATCGCCGCGCAGCTGCTGCGCGACCATCGCGGCGAGCACGTCGGTTTGCTCGCGCCGCTCGTCGTCAACCGCAAGGGCGTGTATACCGATCTCGCGAAGTGGGCGAAGGCGCGCGGCAGCACGCATCTGCGCGTGGACGGCGAGTTCGTCACGGTCGATCCCTGGCCGAAGCTTGACCGCTTCCGCGAGCATACGATCGAGCTGCCGGTGGCCGACATCGTCGTGTCGCCGGACCACGAGGCCGAGTTGCGGCGCCTGCTCGACGAGACGCTCGAGCTCGGCAAGGGCGTGATGCACCTGCTGGCGCCGCTCGACGGGCTGCATCACGCGATGCAGAACGACCATTCGACCGCGCGCGTCGGCGAGGTCAAGGTGCTGTCGGTCAAGCGTGCGTGCCCGGTGTGCGGCACGAGCTACCCGGAGCTCGATCCGCGGATGTTCTCGTACAACAGCAAGCACGGCTGGTGCACGACCTGCGTCGGCACCGGCGTCACGCTCACGCGCGAACAGCGCGCGGCGTACGACGACACGGTGCTCGCCGGCGACGAGCGCGGCCGCGAGCAGACCTTGCCGTCGGACGAGCAGGAACCGGAAGGCGTCGGCAACGAGCCGTGCCCGGATTGCGGCGGCACGCGCCTGAACCCGTCCGCGCGCGCGGTCACGTTCGACGCGCATCCGATCGTCGAGGTCGCGCAGTGGACGGTGTCCGATACGCGCCGCTGGATCGACGCGCTGGAACTGACCGGCCGCGACGCGCAGATCGCGCGCGACATCGTCAGCGAGATCGGCAGCCGCCTTGCGTTCCTCGAGGAAGTCGGGCTCGGCTACCTGAGCCTCGATCGCGCGGCGCCGAGCCTGTCGGGCGGCGAAGCGCAGCGCATCCGGCTCGCGGCGCAGCTCGGCAGCAACCTGCAGGGCGTGTGCTACGTGCTCGACGAGCCGACCATCGGCCTGCATCCGCGCGACAACCAGATCCTGCTGGACGCGCTGCGCAAGCTCGGCGACAAGGGCAACACGCTCGTCGTCGTCGAGCACGACGAGGACACGATTCGCCGCGCCGACCACATCATCGACGTCGGCCCGGGCGCCGGCAAGCGCGGCGGCACGCTGGTCGCCGAAGGGGCGGTCGCGGATCTGGCCGCGCAGCCCGATTCGGTCACGGGCCGCCTGCTCGCGCAGCCGATGACGCATCCGCTGCAGCCGCGCCGTGCGGTGAGCGTCGCGGGCAAGAAGGGCGCACCGGCGGTGCCGGAGGGCTGGCTGACCGTGCACGGCGCGACGCTGCACAACCTGCGTGACGTCACCGTCGGCATTCCGCTCGCGCGGCTCGTCGCGGTGACGGGCGTCAGCGGCTCGGGCAAGTCGACGCTCGCGCGCGACGTGCTGATGACGAACCTGCTCGACGCGGTCGGCCGCTCGGTGCTGTCGTCGCCGGCCACGCGGCGCGCGCGCAAGGCCGCGCAGCAAGATGCGCCGGCCACGAACCGCCGCGCGAGCGTGCTCGCACGCAGCGCGCCGCGGCCGTCGCTGAACGTCACGCATGCGTGGCAGGGCTGCGCGTCGCTGAGCGGCTGGGAGCAGATCGATCGCGTGCTCGAAGTCGACCAGACGCCGATCGGCAAGACGCCGCGCTCGTGCCCGGCCACCTACATCGGCGTGTGGGACACGATCCGCAAGCTGTTCGCCGATACGCTGGAGGCGCGGGCGCGCGGCTACACGGCGTCGCGCTTCTCGTTCAACACCGGCGACGGGCGGTGTCCGGCCTGTGAAGGGCAGGGCGTGCGCACGATCGGGATGAGCTTCCTGCCCGACGTGAAGGTGCCGTGCGACGTGTGCCACGGGCAGCGCTTCAATCCGGAGACGCTCGCGGTCACGTGGCGCGGCCGGAACATCGGCGACGTGCTGACGATGGAGATCGATGAAGCGGTGGAATTTTTCGCACCGATTTCGAACATCGCGCATCCGCTGCAGCTGATGAAGGACGTCGGCCTCGGCTACCTGACGCTCGGCCAGCCGTCGCCGACGCTGTCCGGCGGCGAGGCGCAGCGGATCAAGCTCGTGACCGAGCTCACGAAGGTGCGCGACGACATCACGCGGCGCGGCCAGAAGGCGCCGCACACGCTGTACGTGCTCGACGAGCCGACGGTCGGCCTGCACATGGCCGACGTCGCGAAGCTGATCCGCGTGCTGCACCGGCTGGTCGACGGCGGGCATAGCGTCGTCGTGATCGAACACGACCTCGACGTGATCGCGGAAGCCGACTGGATCATCGATCTCGGTCCGGAAGGCGGCGTGGGCGGCGGCACGATCGTCGCGGCGGCGCCGCCGGAAGGGCTCGCGCAGGTGAAGGCGAGCCATACCGGGCACGCGCTGAAGCCGGTGCTGGCGCGAACGGCGGCGCAAGACGGCGAAGCGGAGCGGCAGGGCGAAGCGCGGGTCGGTTGAACGCGGTGCTGCCGGTGAGCGGCCCCGGTGTCTGGGCAGGCACCGGGGCCGCTTTTGCATTCGTCCGTGCGATCGGCCGCTGCGACATCCCGTCGATCGGGCCCCCGGCATGAATACATGGCTGCCCGGGATAGCGTGGCCGGATGCGTCGCGGCTGCCGCGCAACGTAGGTGACGCCGGCGACGCCGGTGACGCCGCCGCATCACGCGCGACAGGAACGGCTCGTCCCGGTCGAGCGGAAGACGGCGGCGCTATCTCATTCGCCCTTGACGCCGATCGTCTCGATGATGGTCTCCAGCTGCGGGCTCATCGGCAGGTTGAGGCTCATGCCCGACGGAAGCGGGCGCAGGAACCAGCGCTTGTACTGGCGCGTGATCTCGCCGTCGACGGCCAGTTCCTCGAACGTGCTCTTCACGACCTGCGCGAGCTGCGGATCGTCCTTGCGGAACATGATGCCGTACGGGTCGTAGGACAGGAAGTCGCCGACCACGTCGTACTGGCCGCCCTTGCCCGCATTCACGGCAATCAGGCCGTACAGCAGCACGTCGTCCGTCGCGAACGCATCGGCGCCGCCGCTCGCGACGAGCGCGAAGCCCTGCGCATGATCCGGCACCACCTGCAGCTGGATCCCGAGCCTGAACCGCGCGTCCAGGTCGCGCAGCGCCTTCTCGTTGGTCGTGCCGGCCGTCACCGCGACTTTCTTGCCCGCGAGATCGCGGAACGAGCGGATCGGCGAGCCGCGTTTCACCATCACCTTCGTGCCGGCCACGAAGATGATCGGCGAGAACGCCACGCGCTTCTGGCGCTCCAGGTTGCTCGTCGTGGAGCCGCATTCCAGGTCGACCGTGCCGTTGACCACCGCGTCGATGCGGTTCTCGGACGTGACCGGCACCCAGCGGATCGTCAGGTTCCGATTGACCGCATCCTCGATCGACGACACGAGCGCCTTGCAGAGCTCGATCGAATAGCCGATCGGCTGGTTGCGCGCGTTCAGATACGAGAACGGGATCGACGCGTCGCGATAGCCGAGCGCGATCGTGCCGCTGCTGCGCACCTTCGCGAGCGTGCCGGTCAGTCGGGCCGGCGCGAACGGCTCGACGCGCGGCGGCGTGGACGGCGCATCTTCCGCGCGCGCGGTCGCGCCCGCGGCAAGCAGGCCCGCGAGCGCGAGCGCACGCCAGAATCGCTGCATCTTCATCGCCGGGCCTCCGTCAGACGTCCGTCGGATGCGCAATCGTCGCTTCCTGTTCCGCTTCGATGCGTGCCAGATTGGCTTCGGCTTCCGCTTCCGACATGAGCTGGTTTTCCCACTTCGCGACCACCGCGCTCGCGATCGAGTTGCCGACCGCGTTGGTGGCCGAGCGGCCCATGTCGAGGAACGTATCGACGCCGAGAATCAGCAGCAGGCCGGCCTCCGGAAGCCCGAACTGGTGCAGCGTGGCGGCGATCACGACGAGCGATGCGCGCGGCACGCCGGCCATTCCCTTCGACGTGAGCATCAGGACCAGCAGCATCGTGATCTGCGTGCCGATCGACAGGTGGATGTTGTACGCCTGCGCGATGAACAGCGACGCGAACGTGCAGTACATCATCGAACCGTCGAGGTTGAACGAATAGCCCATCGGCATCACGAAGCTCGAAATTCTGCGTCGCACGCCGAACCGGTCGAGCGCATCGAGGATCTTCGGATACGCGGCTTCGGAGCTGGCCGTCGCGAACGACAGCATGAATGCTTCCTTGATCAGCACCAGCAACTTGAATACGCGCGGCCCGAGGAACAGCAGCCCGGCACAGACGAGCAAGGCCCAGAGCAGGAACAGGCTCACGTAGAAGTCGCCCATGAACACCGCGAACTTCAGCAGCACCGACAGCCCGTTGACCGCGACGGTCGCGGCCATCGCGGCCATCACCGCGAGCGGCGCGAGCTTCATCACGTAGCCGGTGATCTTGAGCATCACGTGCGACAGCTGGTCGATCGCGGCGACGAGGATCTTGCCGCGCTCGCCGAGCGCCGCGAGCGCGACGCCGAAGAACATCGAGAACACGACGATCTGCAGGATTTCGTTGTTGCTCATCGCCTCGGCGAACGACCTCGGCACCATGTGGCCGACGAAATCCTTGAGCGTGAACTTGGAGGTCGCGAGGTTCGCCGATGCGCCGATGTCCGGCAGCGGCAGGCCGAGGTTCTCGCCGGGCCGCAGCAGGTTCGCCATGAACAGCCCGAGCAGCAGCGAGATCAGCGACGCGGTGACGAACCAGCCGATCGATTTCGCGAACACGCGCCCGACCGATGCCGCGTCGCCCATGTGCGCGATGCCGACGACGAGCGTCGAGAACACCAGCGGGCCGATCACCATCTTGATCAGCCGCAGGAACACGTCGGACACGAGCGAGATGTATCCGGCGATTTCGGTGGTGGCTTTTTTGTCGGGAAAGCTCGTGAAGATCATGTAGCCGATCAGGATGCCTGCCACCATCGCGATCAGGATCCAGACGGCTGCAGCATTTTTTTTCTGCATCGTGCGCCTCCCATGCACCGGTTCCGCAACCGGGGATGGAAGGACAATACAGGACCCGAACGGCGATGAACAGTGCAACCGGGGGCGGGTTTGCGCTAGCGCCGTGTCGCGACCGATTGCCCGGCAAAGATCGTGCCGGTGGCACCCTGAGCCCGGTGCCGGCGCAACCCGATACGGGGCGCCGGCACGCAAAAGCGGTTCGGTTCAATCCTGAATGCGCAATACGTGATCGCGGATACGCGTCGACAGCATCGAGCCGCGCTTGAGCAGGAACTCCATCAGCCGCTGCGGATAGTCGGCCCGGACCGCTGCGCGCACGGACGGCCGTTCGGCGAGCCGTTGCCGCCATGCAGTGACCTTGGGCAAGCCCGCGAAGAACCCGAAGTCGTCGATCCGCTCGAACACGTCGAAGTAGCGGAACACCGGCCCGAATGCCGCGTCCACGATGCTGAAGTGCGCGCCGCCAAAATACGGGCCGGTGCCGAGCGTGTCTTCGAGCTGCTCGAATCGTGCGCGGATGTCACGGGTTGCTGCGGCCAGCGCCGTTTCGTCCGCAGCCGTGTAGAACCCCCACACGGCGTTCAGCAGTGCCGATGCGAACTCGACCCACGCGCGGTGCCGCGCCCGCTCTAGCGGCGCATCGGGATGCAGCCGCGGCGCGAGCGTCTCGTCGAGGTAGTCGCAGATCACGGCCGATTCGAAGATGGGCGCGCCATCGACGACCAGCACGGGGGTCTTGCCGAGCGGGGAAATCCTGCGAAACCAGTCCGGCTTGTTGCCCAGGTCGACGTCCGTCCGTTCGAACGGCACGCCTTTTTCGGTCAGCACGATGACTGCGCGCTGGACGTAGGGGCACAGCACGTGGCTGACGAGGTGGTATTGGGGCGTGCTCATGTCGTCGCCTCGCCGTGGCAGGCCACGTCAGGCGCGAAGCGCTGGCTGCGCCGGCCCAACGCCACGCGGAGCCGCAACACGCCATAGGCGGCGGCATTGTCACTCGTCGAAATCGATTGGTTCATATCGGCACCCGTTGGGAGAGTTGGCAAGGCGGCACCGAATTTGACATTGCGGAAGTGCTTGGGCAATACGCATGATTACAATGACGGATTGCAAAAATGCAATGCACGGGGGATAACCGGATGCCATACAAGCTCAGCGCAGCAGACCTCGAAACGATACTGGCGCTATCCCGCTCGGGCACGCTGGTTCAGGCGGGCGAGCGACTGGACGTGGATGCGTCGACCGTGTTTCGCAACCTCAGGCGGATCGAGCGCGGCCTGCAGCAGCAGTTGTTCGAACGGACCCGCTCAGGCTATCGCGCGAAGGAAATCGCGCTGGCGCTGGCCGAACACGCGGAGCAAGTGGAAGTGCAGGTCGAATCGGCCCGCTCGATCGCGCAACAAGTGCCCGAGCAAGTGGCGGGCACCGTGCGCATCACCACCACCGACACGATTCTGCACGGGCTGGTCGGGCCGGCGCTGAAGCAGCTGGAAGCCATCCACCCGCGGCTTGCGTACGAGCTGAACACCGGCAACGAGATCGCCGACCTGGGGCGCCGCGATGCCGATATCGCGGTGCGTGCGACCCGGCAGCCACCGGAATATCTGGTGGGCAAGCATGTCGGGTCGATCGACGTGGCGCTTTTCGCGTCGAGGCACGACGCCGCAGTACGCCGTTATGAAGACGTCACGGCGGGCAAGGCACGCTGGATCGCGCCGGACGACGCGCTGCCGGGCCACCCGTCGGTCATCTGGCGCAAACGTCATTTCAGGAAAGTGGTGCCGCACTACAAGGTCGACAGCATCCTGACCGTGATGGAGCTGGTCGCCCTGGGCATGGGCGTCGGCATCCTGCCGATGTTTCTGACACGCGGCCGCTCCGATCTCGTGCAATTGACCGATGTCCTGCCCGACTGCCGGACCGAGATGTGGGTGCTGGCCCACCGGGAATCGCGACATCTGCTGCGGGTCTCGACCGTATTCAAATATCTGTCGACGACGCTGAAGATCTGACCGTGTGCTTCGGTGCGCGGCGATGCGGGCGCATCGCGCCATGGGTTTGCCATGTCGTTCGGAACCCTAATCATGTGCACCGGGGTCCAGCAGGCTCGTGCTGAAATCGCACGCCTGCGCCGCCAGCCGGACGATCTCGGCGGTCAGCGAATGGGCGCGTTCCGCACGATGCAGCGCAACGTAGCGCACCGGCGGCAGCGCCGGCCGCGTGCGCACGATCTCCAGCGCCTCGCACGCGACCAGGTGCGCGACGCATGCCTTCGGCAGATAGCTGACGCCGAGCCCCGACAGCGTGAGGCCGATCTGCGCGATCAGGCTGTTGCTCGACAGCACGCGCTGCATCGCAACGCCATGTTCCTGCAGAAAGCGCGTGTACAGATGCCCCGTGCCCGACAGGGTCCCTTGCAGGATCAGCGGAAACTGCGCGACGTCCGTCAATGAAATCGCCGTCTTGCGCTTCGGCATGAACCCGGCCGCGCACATCCACGCATTGTCGACTTCGCCGACCACCGTCGCCGCGAACGATTCCGTCGCATGAATCTGCGGGACGACGATCAGGTCGATCGTGTCGGCGGCGAGACGATCGCGCAGCACCGCGGTCAGGTCCACCTCCGCCTCCACGTGCACGCGCGGATAGGCGGCCTGGATCGCCGCGACCAGGCGCGGCAGCCAGGTCAGCGCGGTCAGTTCGGTCACGCCGATCCGGACATGGCGCACCAGCGCTTCCTTCGAACTCATCCGCTCGACGACGCGGTCGCGCTGTTCGAGCAACGCCTTCGCGTGATCGAACAGTTCGGCGCCCTTGTCGGTGAGCCGGGCGCTGCGATGCGCGCGGTCGAACACCGTCAGGTCGAACGTGCGTTCGAGTTCCTGTATCCGTTTCGACACGGCCGATTGCGTCGTGTTGAGGCGTGTCGCCGCCGCGTCGAAGGAGCCGAGTCGCACGATCCAGTACAGCGCTTCCATCTGCTTGAACGTGAGCATCGCCGGGTACTCGATAGATGAGGAAAAGCGATATTTTCGCATATCAAAAAATCGCTTTTTTTACCTATTTCGGCTGCTTAAGGTTCTCCCGTCGCGTTGTTCGACGAGCGCGTTCGTCAGACGCCGCGCCGCATCGTATCCAGCGTTCGACCGCCCCCCTTATTTGGAGACAGCATGGACACCGTCATTGAATCCCCGCCCGTCCCGGACGCAGCGCGCAAGCCGCGCTTCGGCCTCGCGTGGCAGATCGTCATCGGGCTCGTCGTCGGCATCGCGACCGGGCTCGTGTTGAACCGGTTTCCGCAATTGCGCGACACGGCCGTGTCCGGGTTGCTGCAGCCGGCCGGCGACATCTTCATCAAGCTCGTGCGGATGATCGTCGTGCCGATCGTGTTCACGAGCATGGTGATCGGCATCGCGGGCGTCGGCGACGGCAAGTCGCTCGGCCGCATCGGCCTGAAGACGCTGCTCTATTTCGAGGTGGTCACGACGATCGCGATCGTGCTCGGGCTCGTGATCGGCAACGTGCTGCAGCCGGGCGTCGGCACCGACATGTCGCAACTCGCGCACACGGACATTTCCCGCTACCAGCAAGCCACCCAACAGGTGCAGCAGGCGCATCACGGGCTGATGGCGCTGGTGCTCGGCATCATCCCGGACAACATCGTCGCGTCGATGGCGAAGGGCGACCTGCTGCCGGTGATCTTCTTCTCGCTGCTGTTCGGGCTCGGCCTGCAGGCCGTGCCGGAAGAACACCGCAAGCCCGTGCTCGCGATGCTCAAGGGCGTGGCCGATGCGATGTTCAAGGTGACGAATATGGTGATGCGCTATGCGCCCGTCGGCGTGTGCGCGTTGATCGCGGTGACGGTCGCGAGCTTCGGTTTCGGGTCGCTGCTGCCGCTGCTGAAGCTGGTCGCCGTGACTTACTTCGCGATCCTGCTGTTCGCGATCGTCGTGCTCGGCCTGACCGCGCGGTTGTTCGGGTTCCGCATCGTCACGCTTCTGCGCGTGATCAAGGACGAGCTGATCATCGCGTTCTCGAGCTGCAGTTCGGCGACCGTGCTGCCGCAGCTGATGAAGAAGATGGAGGACTACGGAGTGCCGAAGAGCATCACGACCTTCGTGGTGCCGACCGGCTACACGTTCAACCTCGACGGCGCGTCGATCTATCTCGGCATCGGCACGCTGTTCGTCGCGCAGCTGTATGGCGTGCATCTCGGCTGGCAGCAGCAGATCCTGCTGACGCTGACCATGGTCGTCACGTCGAAGGGCGCCGCGGGCGTGCCCGGCTTCATGTTCGTGATCATGCTCGCCACGCTCGCGAGCGCGGGACTGCCGCTCGAAGGGCTGGCGTTCATCGCCGGCGTGGACCGGATCATGGACATGGGGCGCACCGCGCTGAACCTCGTCGGCAACGCGCTCGCGCCGCTCGTCATCGCGAAATGGGAAGGCCAGTACGACGCGGACAAGGGCCGCGCATACCTCGAATCGCTGCGCGGCTGAACGCCGCCATGCAGGCATCGCACAACATTCGGAAGCAAACAGGAGCATTGAAGATGAGCAGTCCCCGCGGAGCACTTTTTCCCGACGCGTTGATGCAGCAGGTCAAGGCGCGCTTTCATCATGTCGATCACGATATCGACGGCCGCGCGCGGCTGTTCTTCGACAACGCGGGCGGATCGTTCCGGCTGAAGGCCGCGGTCGACGCCTACGCGCGGATCGATGCGCTGCCCGACTGCCCGGAGCGCATCCATGAGCGTGCGCTCGATCTCCAGGCGATCCAGTCGCGCGGCGAGGACGACGTTCGCACGATCCTGAACGCGCGCGACGGCACCGTGTATGCGTCGCTGACGGCGTCGGGCGCGATGTTCGACATGGTGCGCGCGATCATGGAGAACGTGCCGGGCACCAATGCGGTGACAACCGTGCTCGAGCATCCGTCGTCGTACGATGCGATGACGTATTACGCGGAACGTACCGGCAAGACGCTGCGCATCGCGCCGAGCAATCCGCAGACCGGCGGCGTGGACGTCGATGCGATCGTGTCGCTGGTCGACGCCGATACCGCGCTGCTGAGCGTGATGTTCGCGTCGAACATCTCCGGCGCGAAATTCGACATCGAGACGATCGTCGCGCGTGCGCGGGAGAAGAAGCCGGACCTGTTCATCGTTGTCGATGCGGTCCAGCATGCGCCGCACGGCATCATCGACGTGCAGCGCACGCCCGTCGACGGTATCAACTTCGCGCCGTACAAGTTCTTCGGTTGCCGCGGGTCGGGCATCTCGTGGCTGTCGCCGCGCGCGGCCGCGTTGCCGCATCACCGGCTTGCCGCGAAGGAGCAGGGCGTGTGGGAACTGGGCAGCCCGGCGCCCGCGCAATTCGCGGTCGTGACGTCGATCGTCGATTACGTGAGCTGGATCGGCCGGTATTTCCGCGATTCGGACGATCGGCGCACGCTGTTCGTCGAGGGCATGCACCGGATCGAACTGCATGAGCGCGCGCTGCTGGCCGCGTTGCTCGACGGGTGTGAGGGGCGTCGCGGGCTGCGGTCGATCGACGGTGTCGAGGTCTACTGGGATCACGACGACCTGACGGAGCGCGACCTGATCGTCGGGATCGGTTTCGCGAACCTCGAACCGACGCAGGCGGTGCGGGAATACGAAAAGCACGGTGTGATCGTCTATGAGCGCGTTGCGTCGAGCCTGTATTCGGGGCGGATGCTGAAATCGTTCGGGCTCGGCGGCGCTGTGCGGATATCGCCGCTCCATTGCCATGCGCCCGACGATATCGCGCGATTCCTGGCGATTACCGCCACGCTGGCAGCGAACCGCTGATCAACGACACGGCCCGGATCATCCGGGCCGTGTCGCATTCGGCGCCGGGAAACGCGTGGCGCAATAGGTTCGGGCTATGACCGGCAGAGTCAATGGATAGTTGTCGCCGGCCGGGTTTGCGCGTGTAATGGCCTGCGAAACCGGATGATGCCAACGACTCGATGGAGGAGCAGCGCGTGAAGATCGTCGTAGCAGTGAAAAGAGTGGTCGATTACAACGTGAAGGTCCGCGTGAAGTCGGACAACACGGGCGTCGACATCGCGAACGTGAAGATGTCGATGAACCCGTTCGACGAAATCGCGGTGGAAGAAGCGGTGCGCCTGAAGGAAGCCGGTGTCGCGACCGAAGTGATCGCGGTATCGGTCGGCGTGACGCAAGCGCAGGAAACGCTGCGCACGGCGCTGGCGATCGGCGCGGATCGCGCGATCCTCGTCGAGTCGAACGACAGCGTCGAGCCGCTGGCTGTCGCGAAGATCCTGAAGGCGCTGGTCGACAAGGAACAGCCGCAACTGGTGATCCTCGGCAAGCAGGCGATCGACGACGATTCGAATCAGACGGGCCAGATGCTGGCCGCGCTGGCCGGCCTGCCGCAAGCGACGTTCGCGTCGAAGGTGACGATCGCCGACGGTAAGGCAACGGTTGCACGCGAAGTCGACGGCGGCGCGGAAACGCTGTCGCTTCAACTGCCGGCAGTGGTGACCACGGATCTGCGCCTGAACGAGCCGCGTTACGTGACGCTGCCGAACATCATGAAGGCGAAGAAGAAGCCGCTGGAAACGGTGAAGCCGGAAGACCTCGGTGTGGATGTCACGCCGCGT
>NZ_CAJPGY010000069.1:0-21915 GCF_905339915.1 Burkholderia sp. BCC1985 | reverse complement strand
TTCGTCCCTGCCTCTCGCCTCTCGCCTCTCGCCTCTCGCCTCTCGCCTCTCGCTTCTCGCTTCTCGCTTCTCGCTTCTCGCTTCTCGCTTCTCGCTTCTCGCTTCTCGCTTCCCGCTTCCCGCTTCCCGCTTCCCGCCTCCCCGCCTCCCCGCCGCGCAGCCCGCCGCGACGCATGCACCGTCGATGCGCATCGCGTCACGAAATCTTCATTCAATTCTCGGAGCGTACTGCCGTTAAAGTCGGGCGTCCCGTCGTCTCGGCCGCCCCCCCCTCCATGCCCGCGCCCCATCCCGACTCGCCCGCCACCCCCACCACCCGCCTGATCGCGGAACGCGCGCTCGCGGCCGTGTTCCAGCCGATCGTCGATCTCGGGTCGGGCACGGTCGTCGGTTACGAAGGCCTGATCCGCGGCCCGCGCGGCACCGACCTCGAGCCGCCGGCCGCACTGTTCGCGCAGGCCGCCCGCGACGGCACGACCGTCGCGCTCGAACAGGCGGCCGCGCGCACCTGCCTCGACGCATTCGCGGCGCTCGGCTGCGACGGCAAGCTGTTCCTCAACTTCAGCGCGGGCACGATCCTGCAACTCGCGCGCGAACGCGAGCGCGCGCGGCAACTGCTCGTGCGCGCGCGGATCGGCGCCGAGCGCATCGTGATCGAGCTGACCGAGCAGACCGCGCTGCCGGACGTCGCGCGCATCGGGCCGGCGGTCGCCTCGCTGCGCGACGCCGGCATCCAGTTCGCGCTCGACGACTACGGCACCGCGAACGCGAGCATGAACCTGTGGCTGCGCCTGCACCCGGATGTCGTGAAGATCGACCGCTTCTTCATCCACGACATCGCGCGCGATCCGCTCAAGTTCGAGGCGGTCAGGGCGATGCAGCACTTCGCGCAGGCAAGCGGCGCGCAACTGATCGCGGAAGGGATCGAGAACGAGTGCGACCTGCTCGTCGTGCGCGACATGGGCATCGGCTGCGTGCAGGGCTTCCTGCTCGGGCGGCCGGACGCGCAACCCTCGCCGGTCGTCGCGCCGGCCGCGCGCGACGCGATCCGCGCCCCGCACATCGCGGTGTTTCCCGGTGCAACCCGCGCCGTGCGGCCGGCCGGCACGATCGCGGCGAAGATGCTCGTCGCCGCGCCGGCGCTGCCGCGCGACGCGACCAGCAACGACGTGCTCGACCTGTTCAACCGGATGCCCGCGCTGCACGCGGTCGCACTCGTCGAACGCGGCAGGCCGGTCGCGCTCGTGAACCGGCGCGGCTTCATCGACCGCTTCGCGCTGCCGTACCACCGCGAAGTGTTCGGGAAGAAGCCGTGCCTGCAGTTCGCGAACGACGCGCCGCTGATGATCGACAACGCGACGACGGTCGAGCAGCTCGCGATGCTGCTCGCGAGCCACGACCAGCGCTACCTCGCGGACGGCTTCGTGATCACCGAACACGGCCGCTACGTCGGGCTCGGCACCGGCGAAAGCCTCGTGCGCGCGGTGACCGAAATGCGCATCGAGGCCGCGCGCTACGCGAATCCGCTGACGTTCCTGCCCGGCAACATCCCGATCAGCGCGCATATCGAGCGCCTGCTGGCGCGCGACGCCGGCTTCCACGCGTGCTACGTCGACCTGAACCAGTTCAAGCCGTTCAACGACCAGTACGGCTACTGGCAAGGCGACGAAGTGCTGAAGTTCGCGGCGACGGTGCTGGCCGGCGTGTGCGATCCGCAACGCGACTTTCTCGGGCACGTCGGCGGCGACGATTTCCTCGTGCTGTTCCAGCGCGACGACTGGCACGCGCGCGCGGCCGACGCGATCGCGCGCTTCAACGACGGCGCGCAGCGCTTCTACACGCAGGCCGACCGGCTGGCGGGCGGGCTGCGCGGCGAGGACCGTCAAGGCAACCCCGCGTTCTTCGGCTTCGTGACGATGGCGATCGGTGTGGTCGGCGTGCCGGCCGGCGCGAACGGCGCGATACGCTACGGCAGCGACGAGATCGCATCGGTCGCGGCGCTCGCGAAGCGGCGCGCGAAACAGCAGCCGGGCGGGCTCGCGGTCGTCGATCTGGACGCGGGCCGCGCGGCGCTGCGCGATCGCGGCGAGCCGCCACTCGCGGCGGCAGGCTGAGTGGCGGGCGGTTGCCGGTCGCAGGCAGGTCGCCAACCCGCCCGAGCGACGTTGCCGGTGCCGCGCCGGCCGGGCCGGGCCGCGCCCCGGCAAGCGCCGGCCGATCGCCCCGCCCGCCCCGTTCACGCCGGGCAGCGGAACGTGCCCGACGCTCCACCTGCCGGCACCGCCACATTCCGCGTGATCACCTTGCCTTTTCCGCGTTTTGTTTAGTATTTTTAGTAACGGCGTTTTCGCAGATTAGCTCGCAAAAACCTGCTATTTCCGGGTATTCCCCGGTTATCCGGCCCGAATTAGGCGCCGCGTTTACTATACAATCGCCGTCACCCTAAACAAACCGGATCCCGAACGATGGGCACCACCATTCGCGACGTAGCGCGGGCGGCAGAGGTCTCGATCGGCACCGTCTCCCGCGCGCTGAAAAACCAGCCGGGCCTGTCCGAAGCCACGCGAGCGCGCATCGTCGAGATCGCGCAGCGGCTCGGCTACGACCCGGCCCAGTTGCGACCGCGCATCCGCCGGCTCACCTTCCTGCTGCACCGCCAGCACAACCGCTTTCCCGCCAGCCCGTTCTTCTCGCACGTGCTGCACGGCGTCGAGGACGCGTGCCGCGAGCGCGGCATCGTGCCGACGCTGCTCACGGTCGGCCCGAACGACGACGTGCTGCGCCAGATGCGCCCGCACGCGCCCGACGCGATCGCGGTGGCCGGCTTCATCGAGCCCGAGACGATCGAGGCGCTCGCCGCGACCGGCCGGCCGCTCGTGCTGATCGACCTGTGGGCGCCCGGCCTGCGCTCGGTGAACATCGACAACGCGACGGGCGCGGCGCTCGCGATGCGTCACCTGCTCGCGATCGGCCGCTCGCGGATCGCGTTCATCGGCGGCTCGGCCGCGCACTACAGCATCGCGCAGCGCGCGATCGGCTACCGGCGCGCGTTCTTCGAGGCCGGGCGGCTGTTCGATCCCGCGTACGAAGTGACGATCGACGCCGGGCTCGACCCCGACACCGGCGCCGCGCGGGCGATGCAGCAGCTGCTCGACGCGCCGGGCCCGCGCCCGGACGCCGTGTTCGCGTACAACGACGCCGCCGCGCTGGCCGCGCAGCGCGTGTGCCTCGCGCGCGGCGTGCGGATTCCGGAAGACATCGCGATCGTCGGCTTCGACGACATCCCGGCCGCCGCGCACGCGAACCCGCCGCTCACGACGCTCGCCGTCGACAAGGAAGCGCTCGGCCGCCGCGGCGTCGAACTGCTGCTCGCGGAAGCCCCCGAGCGCACCGAGATCTCCCTGCCCGTCGAGCTGATCGTACGGGCCAGCAGCCAGCCCGCCGGCTCACCGGCGCTCGATACCGCCACGGTCACCGAATCATGAACATGCCCCCGGCCCAATCCCGCACGGCCACGCCGGCCAACCACACGCAAGCGGCACCGTTCGTCGCGAGCTTCCGCGATCCGTCGTTCCTGCTGTCGCACATCGAGGACACGCTGCGGTTCTACGCGACGAACGCGTTCGACCCGACGGGCGGCTTCCACCACTATTTCCGCGACGACGGCAGCGTCTACAACCGCACGTCGCGGCATCTGGTCAGCAGCTGCCGGTTCGTCTTCAACTACGCGATGGCGTACCGGCATTTCGGCGATCCGCGCCATCTCGACTACGCGCGCCACGGGCTGCGCTTCCTGCGCGACGCGCACTGGGACGAAGCGCTGCAAGGCTACGACTGGGAGCTCGACTGGCGCGACGGCACGAAGCACGCGACGCTCGACGGCACGCGCCATTGCTACGGGCTCGCGTTCGTGCTGCTGGCCGCCGCGCACGCGACGATGGCCGGCATCGACGAAGCGCGCGCGCTGATCGCGTCGACCTACGAGCTCGCCGAACACCGCTTCTGGGATGCGGCCGCCGGCCTCTACGCGGACGACGCGACGCCGAACTGGATCGTGTCGTCGTACCGCGGCCAGAACGCGAACATGCACATGACGGAAGCGCTGCTCGCGGCATACGAGGCGACCGGCCACCTCACCTACCTCGATCGCGCGGAAAAGCTCGCGACCCACATCACGCAGCGCCAGGCCGCGCTGTCGGGCGGCCTCGTGTGGGAGCACTACCACGCGGACTGGTCGGTCGACTGGGACTACAACAAGGAAGACAGCTCGAACATCTTCCGTCCGTGGGGCTTCCAGCCCGGGCACCAGACCGAATGGGCGAAGCTGCTGCTGATCCTGGAGCGGCACCGTCCGCTCGACTGGCTCGTGCCGCGCGCGGCCGAGCTGTTCGACGCGGCGCTCACGCACGCGTGGGACGCCGATCACGGCGGCCTCTGCTACGGCTTCGGCCCCGACTTCACGATCTGCGACCACAACAAGTATTTCTGGGTGCAGGCGGAGACCTTCGCGGCGGCCGCGATGCTCGGCGCGCGCACCGGCAGCGAGCGTTTCTGGGATTGGTACGACGAGATCTGGCGCTACAGCTGGGCGCATTTCGTCGATCACCGCTACGGCGCGTGGTACCGGATCCTCACCTGCGACAACCGCAAGTACAGCGACGAGAAAAGCCCGGCCGGCAAGACCGACTATCACACGATGGGCGCGTGCTACGACGTGCTCGCGACCCTCGCGCGCGCGGCGCGCAGCGAGCCGACGCAATGAGCGGCGGCACCTTTCCGGCCTTCGTGTCGGCGGGCGACATCCTGACCGACATGGTGCGCGCAGGCGACGCGCAGTGGACCTCGGTGCCGGGCGGCGCCGGCTGGAACGTCGCGCGCGCGGTCGCGCGGCTCGGCCTGCCGAGCGCGCTCGCGGGCGCGATCGGCGAGGACTGCTTCTCCGACGTGCTGTGGCGCACCAGCGAGGCCGCCGGGCTCGACCTGCGCTTCCTGCAGCGGGTCCCGCGTGCGCCGCTGCTGGCGATCGTCCACGAGACGCGGCCGCCCGCGTACTTCTTCATCGGCGAAGCGAGCGCGGACCTCGCGTTCGACCCGGCGCGGCTGCCGGCCGGCTGGGCCGGCCACGTGAAATGGGCGCACTTCGGCTGCATCAGCCTGGTGCGCGAGCCGCTCGCGGGCACGCTCGTCGCACTCGCGGCCGACCTGCACGCGCGCGGCGTGAAGATCAGCTTCGATCCGAACTACCGGAACCTGATGACGGCCGCGTACCGGCCGACGCTGGAGAAGATGGCCGCGCTCGCCGACCTGATCAAGGTCTCCGACGAGGACCTGCGCCACCTGTTCGGCGGCGACGGCCCCGACGCGGTCGCGGCGGTGCGCGCGCTGAATCCGCGCGCGGCAGTGCTCGTCACGCGCGGCGCGCAGGCGGCGACGCTGTACGCGGACGGCGACGTGCTCGAGGCCAGCCCGCCGCGCGTCGAGGTGGTCGACACCGTCGGCGCCGGCGACGCGTCGATCGGCGGCATGCTGTTCAGCCTGATGGCCGCGCCGCAGCGGTCGTGGCGCGAGCATCTCGCGTTCGCGCTCGCGGCGGGCGCCGCCGCATGCCGGCACACGGGCGCGCACGCGCCGACGCTCGACGAGGTCGTCGCGCTGCTCGAAGGGTGACGGGATGATGACGGCGCGCTGATCGGTCGCCGATATGCGGCGCTGTACATGCTGCGCCGCAGTGCTACGATGAAGTGTCCTATTGCGGGAGAGGCACGATGGACACGAACACGTTCACGAAGGGCATCTACACGGCCAAGGCGCATACGCAGCACGCCGCCAACGGACAGTTCCAGGGCTACGTGATCCTCGCCCGGGACGACGGCGACGAGACGGAGAACGTGCGCTACGACGTCCACACGACGAGTCCGAGCGAGGAAGAGGCGTTCGACGAGGCGAAGGCGCTCGCGCACCGGATCCTCGGCGAAATCGAGCTTTGACGCGCGAATCGTCATGCGCGATCCGTCGCGCGCCGAACCTTCACGCGCGCGCCGCGGCCGGACCGCGACGCGCCGCCGCATCCGGCACGGCTCAGAGCAGCCGCGCCACCACCGACACCAGCATCGTCAGCACCAGCGTCGACATGAACGGGAACGGATAACGCCGCCCGCCGAGCGTCAGCGTGACGTCGCCCGGCATCCGCCCGATGCCGAACTTGCCGAGCCACGGCCAGCAGCGCGTCAGGATCATCACCGCGACGAACGACGCCATCAGCCAGCGCAGCATCCCGTGCTCCGGTCAGAGCGCGTGCGAGCGGTCGCCGCGCGCGAACGCGTCGAGCGTGCCGTCGATGCCGCGCGAGAACGCGATCACCTTGAACAGCTCGCCCATCTCGGCTTCCGAGATCAGCTTCTGCACCGCGTTCGCAGCCGGCAGGAACTGGTGGATGTCGGACGGATCGATCGCGGCGAGCGCGTCGGTGATGCCCGCGTTCAACAGGAAACGCGCCTGCGACGTGTAGCCGAGCAGGTCAGCGCCGGTCGCGACGCCCGCGTCGTAGATGCCGGTGAATTCGACGTGCGCGGTGATGTCCTGCAGGCCCGGGTAAAGGAAGGCGTCGTCGTGCGCGTGGTGGCGGTAGTGGCACATCAGCGTGCCGCGGTCGCGCTGCGGGTGGTAGTACTCGTGCGCGGGGAAGCCGTAGTCGACCAGCAGCACCGCGCCGCGCCCGAGCATCGTGCACACGGTGCGCGTGAACGCCAGCGCGGCTTCATGTGTTTCGGTCACGTAGCCGTCGTCGACGTCGAGCGTCGCGAGCACCGGCGGCAGGCCGGCCGCGCCCACGGGCCGGTCGTCGAACACGAACGCGTGCCGCGCGTCGAGCGCGACGCCGCGCTCGCGCCACGCGCCGCCCGCCTTCGCGAAGAGGCGCACCGGCATCGCGTCGAGCACCTCGTTGCCGACCACGACGCCGTCGAAGCGCTCGGGCAGCGCGTCGAGCCAGCGTACTTTCCCCGCAAGCGCCGGCGCAGCCGCCGCGATCGTGTCGCGCTGCCGTTCGCGCAGTTCGCCGGACAGGTCGACGATCAGGTATTCGTCGAGCTCGACGCCGAGCGCATCGAGCGCCGCGAGCAGCCCGGCCGCGAGCTTGCCGGTGCCCGCGCCGAATTCCATCACGCGGCGCGTGCCGCTCGCCGCGAGCGCGTCGGCGACGGGATTCGCGAGCGTCTGCGCGAACAGCGGCGACAGCTCGGGGGCCGTGACGAAGTCGCTGCCGTCGTCGGCGCGGCGCCCGAACTTGCGCGCGCCGCCGCTGTAATAGCCGAGGCCGGGCGCGTACAGCGCGCGCTCCATGAAGCGGTCGAACGGCAGCCAGCCGCCGGCCGCCGCGATCTCGTCGCGCAGTTGCGCGGCGAGGGTTTCGGACTGCGCGAGCGCGTCAGGGCCGGGAGCAGGTAAACTAGCGGGTTCGTGAGCTTTCGGGTTCATCCCGGCATTGTAAATGACCGTTTCAGCCGATACGTCGCCCCCGCGCATCGCGCTCGTCGCGGGCGCGCTGGGCAGCGCGGCCGACGCCGCGTCGCTCGGTCGTGCGCTCGCGACCGGATTCGCGCAGCGCGGCTGGGACGTCGCGCTGCAGCGCAGCCCCGGCGCGCCGCGCGCGGCTGGCGACGCGCTGGTCGCCGAAGTCGCCGCACTGGGCCGCCGCGCGGCCGTGCTCGACGCCGATCTGGCCCTGGAAGCCGATGCGGCCGCGCTCGTCGCCGCATGCGGCGCGGCGCTCGGCCGGCCCGCCTGTGCGGTGTTCGTGAGCGCTTGCGCCGGCACCGACGACGCGCATACCGTGGACGGCGCGTCGCTCGCCGGCGCGCTCGCGCGCAACGTGACGGCGCCGCTCGCGCTGGCCCGCGCGCTCGCCGACGCGACGCCCGATGCCGCGCGCGACGACGAATCGCTGCGCGCCTGCGCGATTCACGTGCTGGATCAGGCCCTGTTTCACCCGGCGCCGGCGCAGCTGTCGCACGCGCTGATGCAGGCCGCGCTGAACCGCGCGACCTCGGCGCTCGCGCTGGCGCTCGCGCCAAAGGTGCGCGTCGCGGCGCTCGTGCGCGGCCACGCGCCGCACGCGAACGACATCGCGGCGGCGGCCTGCTATCTCGCGAGCGCGCCCGGCGTCACGGGCGCGACGCTGACCGTCGACGGCGGCGAGCACCTGGTGCCGCCCGCCGCCGGCCCGAATGACTGAACTGCGCGGAGCGCGCGGCCTGAACGCCGCCGCCCGCGCCGCTTTGCGTGCGTGCACGCCAATTTGACTGGGACGACCATGTTTTCCGCTCTCCTGCACCCCCGCCTCGCGGACTGCCGCAGGCTCTACCTGCGCGACTACGAGGTGCACATCAACATCGGGGCCTTCGAACACGAGAAGCGCGGCGAGCAGCGCGTCGTCATCAACATCGACCTGTTCGTGCCGCTCGCGCTGTCCACCCCCGTCGACGACCGGCTGCATGAAGTCGTCGACTACGACCTGATGAAGCAGAGCGTCGCGCAGTGCCTGGCGCGCGGCCACATCCACCTGCAGGAAACGCTGTGCGACGCGATCGCCGCGAACCTGCTGGCGCACGACACCGTGCGCGCGGTACGCGTCTGTACCGAGAAACCGGACGCCTATCCGGACTGCGACGCCGTCGGCGTCGAAGTCTTTCGCATCAAGGACGAGGAGCGCGCATGAACGCCCCCCACATGAATGACACGGCGGCCGATGGCGCCGCCATCGAAGCCACCGTCGCCGACACCGGCCGCCGCGCGCTGACGCGCCGCGAGCAGAAGGAAGCGTACGAGAACAACAAGCTGTTCAAGCGGATCGTGCGCCAGGTCGGCCAGGCGATCGGCGACTACAACATGATCGAGCAGGGCGACAAGGTGATGGTGTGCCTGTCGGGCGGCAAGGACAGCTACGCGATGCTCGACGTGCTGCTGCGCCTGCGCGAACGCGCGCCGATCGACTTCGATATCGTCGCGGTCAACCTCGACCAGAAGCAGCCGGGCTTCCCCGAGCACGTGCTGCCCGAGTACCTGACGCAGGCCGGCGTGCCGTTCCACATCGAGAACCAGGACACCTACAGCATCGTCAAGCGGCTCGTGCCCGAAGGCAAGACGACCTGCTCGCTGTGCTCGCGGCTGCGCCGCGGGATCCTTTACCGCGTGGCGGGCGAGCTCGGCGCGACCAAGATCGCGCTCGGCCACCACCGTGACGACATCCTGCAAACCTTGCTGCTCAACATGTTCTACGGCGGCAAGCTGAAGGGGATGCCGCCGAAGCTGCAGTCGGACGACGGCCGGAACGTCGTGATCCGTCCGCTCGCGTACGTGAAGGAAACCGATCTCGAGAAATACGCGGAGCTGCGCGAATTCCCGATCATCCCGTGCAACCTGTGCGGCAGCCAGCCGAACCTGAAGCGCGCGGAAATGAAGGCGCTGATCCGCGAATGGGACAAGCGCTTCCCGGGCCGCGTCGACAACATGTTCAGCGCGCTCGCGAACGTCGTGCCGTCGCACCTGATGGATACGACCCAGTTCCCGTTCGCGTCGCTGCGCGCGACCGGAGAAGCCGATCCGCAGGGCGACATCGCGTTCGACGAGGAGCCGTGCGCGTCCGGAGAAGACACCGCCGTGCCGGGGGCCGCGAAACCGATCTCGATCGTCCAGTTCGACGACCTGTAAGCAGGGTCGAACATCGCCGGAACGGGGCCGGGGCGCGCTCTGCTCCGGCACTGTCGCCCCGTCGCGACAGGCCCGGAACGCCAGGGGCCGCATGCTAAAATGGACGGCTTCGAACTCCTCTGACAAGCTGGCGCCATGAATATCGTGATTTTGGCGGCAGGCACCGGCAAGCGCATGCGTTCCGCGCTGCCGAAAGTGCTCCATCCCCTGGCCGGCAGGCCGCTCCTCTCCCACGTCATCGCCACCGCGCGCACGCTGCAGCCGTCGCGGCTCGTCGTCGTCGTCGGTCATGGCGCCGAGCAGGTCCAGGCCGCCGTCGCCGCGCCCGACGTCCAGTTCGCGGTACAGGCCGAGCAGCTCGGCACCGGCCACGCGGTGCGCCAGGCGCTGCCGCTGCTCGATCCCGCGCAACCGACGCTGGTGCTGTACGGCGACGTGCCGCTCACCCGCGCGTCGACGCTGCGGCGTCTGGTCGACGCCGCGCGCGAGGGCCGCTACGGGATTCTGACGGTCACGCTCGACGATCCGACCGGCTACGGCCGCATCGTGCGCGACGCGTCCGGCTTCGTCACGCGCATCGTCGAGCAGAAGGATGCGTCGCCCGAGCAACTGAAGATCGCCGAGATCAACACCGGCATCATCGTCACGCCGACGGCCCAGCTGTCGATGTGGCTCGGCGCGCTGAAGAACGAGAACGCGCAGGGCGAGTACTACCTGACCGACGTCGTCGAGCTCGCGATCGAGGCCGGCTTCGAGATCGTCACGGCGCAGCCCGACGAGGACTGGGAAACGCTCGGCGTGAACAGCAAGGCGCAGCTCGCGGAACTCGAGCGCATCCATCAGCGCAACGTCGCCGATGCGCTGCTCGTCGACGGCGTCACGCTCGCCGATCCGGCGCGCCTCGACGTGCGCGGCACGCTCCGGTGCGGCCGCGACGTGTCGATCGACGTGAACTGCGTGTTCGAAGGCAACGTGACGCTCGCCGACAACGTGACGATCGGCGCGAACTGCGTGATCCGCAACGCGTCGATCGGCGCGGGCACGCGCATCGACGCGTTCACGCACATCGACGGCGCCGAACTCGGCGCGAACACCGTGATCGGCCCGTACGCGCGGCTGCGCCCGGGCGCGCAGCTCGCGGACGAAGCGCACGTCGGCAACTTCGTCGAGGTGAAGAACGCGGTGATCGGCCACGGTTCGAAGGCGAACCACCTGACCTACATCGGCGACGCCGACATCGGTGCGCGCGTGAACATCGGCGCCGGCACGATCACCTGCAACTACGACGGCGCGAACAAGTTCCGCACCGTGATCGAGGACGACGTGTTCGTCGGCTCGGACACGCAGCTCGTCGCGCCGGTGCGCGTTGGCCGCGGCGTGACGATCGCGGCCGGCACGACGATCTGGAAGGACGTCGCCGAGGGCGTCCTCGCATTGAACGAGAAGACGCAGACCGCGAAAAGCGGCTACGTCCGACCGGTCAAGAAGAAGAGCTGAACCTTTTGCGGGCGCCCGAACGGCGCCCGCGTCGACTTACAGGATTGACCATTCATGTGCGGCATTGTCGGCGCAGTTGCGCAGCGTAATATCGTTCCGGTGCTGATCGAAGGATTGCGGCGCCTCGAATACCGTGGCTATGACTCGTGCGGCGTCGCCGTGCTCGAGCCGGATGCGCCGAAGCGCGCGCGCAGCGTCGCGCGCGTCGCCGATCTCGACGCGCAGGTGCAGGAATCGCACCTCGCAGGCACGACCGGCGTCGCGCATACGCGCTGGGCGACGCACGGCGCGCCCGTCACGCACAACGCGCACCCGATCTTCTCGTCGAACGCGCTCGCGCTGGTGCACAACGGCATCATCGAGAACTTCGAGACGCTGCGTGACGCGCTGCGCGCGAAGGGCTACGAATTCGTGTCGCAGACCGACACCGAAGTGATCGCGCACCTCGTGCACAGCCTGTATCGCGGCGACCTGTTCGAGGCCGTGCGCGAAGCCGTGCAGCAGCTGCACGGCGCGTATGCGATCGCGGTGACCCACAAGGACCAGCCGCACATCGTTGTCGGCGCGCGCCAGGGTTCGCCGCTCGTCGTCGGCCACGGCGACGGCGAGAACTTCCTCGCCTCCGACGCGCTGGCGCTGGCCGGCAGCACCGACCATTTCACGTTCCTCGAGGAAGGCGACGTGTGCGAGCTGTCGCTCGACGGCGTGAAGATCGTCGACCGCCACGGCGCGCTCGCGCAGCGCGAGATCCGCGTGGTCAGCGCATACGGCGGCGCGGTCGAGCTGGGCCCGTATCGCCACTTCATGCAGAAGGAAATCTTCGAGCAGCCGCGCGCGATCAGCGACACGGTGCCGCAAACCGAAGCGTTCGACGCAACGCTGTTCGGCGACGCGGCGCCCGCCGCGTTCGCAGACATCGACAGCCTGCTGATCCTCGCGTGCGGCACGAGCTACTACTCGGGCCTCACCGCGAAGTACTGGCTCGAATCGATCGCGAAGATTCCGACCCAGGTCGAGATCGCGAGCGAATACCGCTACCGCGAGTCGGTGCCGAACCCGCGCCAGCTGGTGCTGGTGATCTCGCAGTCGGGCGAGACGGCCGACACGCTCGCCGCGCTCAAGCACGCGCAGTCGCTCGGCCACACGCACACGCTCGCCGTGTGCAACGTCGCGACGAGCGCGATGGTGCGCCTCACCGAGATGCAGTTCCTCACGCACGCAGGCACCGAGATCGGCGTCGCGTCGACCAAGGCATTCACGACCCAGCTCGTCGCGCTGTTCGTGCTGGCCGCGACGCTCGGCAAGCTGCGCGGGCACGTCGACGCCGCGCAGGAAGCGCAATTCCTGAAGGAGCTGCGCCACCTGCCGGCCGCGCTGAACAGCGTGCTCGCGCTCGAGCCGCAGATCATCGCGTGGTCGGAGGAATTCGCGCGCAAGGAAAACGCGCTGTTCCTCGGCCGCGGGCTGCACTACCCGATCGCGCTCGAAGGCGCGCTGAAGCTGAAGGAAATCTCGTACATCCACGCCGAGGCCTATCCGGCCGGCGAACTGAAGCACGGCCCGCTCGCGCTCGTCACGGAAGCGATGCCGGTCGTCACGGTCGCGCCGAACGACACGCTGCTCGAGAAGCTGAAGTCGAACATGCAGGAAGTGCGCGCGCGCGGCGGCGAGCTGTACGTGTTCGCGGATGCCGACACGCAGATCGTCAACGACGACGGCCTGCACGTGATCCGGATGCCGGAACACTACGGCCAGCTGTCGCCGATCCTGCACGTCGTGCCGCTGCAGCTGCTCGCGTATCACACCGCGTGCGCGCGCGGCACCGACGTCGACAAGCCGCGCAACCTCGCGAAGTCGGTGACGGTGGAGTAACGCCGGCCCGTCCGGGCTGCGTATCGGCGGGAAGCAGGCCATTCGGCCAGGTCGAAATATGTACCACGTAGTGGTATATAATCCTGTGCTGACTCGACTGGCTCGACATGTCTGCTTCCGTACGACGCGTATTCAAGACGAAGTGGTTTCACAAGGCAGCAGGAAAAGCGGGAATCGCCGATGGCGAACTGTGCCGCGCGGTGCGCGAGCTGGCGCGGGGCCAGGGTGTCGATCTCGGCGGCAACGTCTGGAAAAAGCGCCTGGACGGAAATCGGCAGCGCGGCATCGTGCTCGGCAAGCTCGGGCATACGTGGGTGTTCGTGTTCCTGTTCGCGAAGCGCGACCGTGACGACATCGATGCTCGCGAACTGCGCGCCTTCAAAAAGCTCGCTGCGGACGTCGGTCGGCGCACCGACGTCGACATCGCGACACTGGTCGCACTGAACGAGTGGGTGGAGATTTGCAATGGCTAAGAGCCGATTCAAGAGCGACGCGACGGAGGCGGTCCACAGCGCCGCGTCGGGCCTCTATCGCGCACGGCTGATCGACAAGAAGACGATGCGCGAATACGACGCACTATGCATCGAAGCGGCGCCGAAGTTCGATCCGGAAGAAATTGCCCGCATCCGCAAGTCGGTCAACGTCAGCCAGAGCGTGTTCGCGCTCTACCTGAACACGACGACGTCGACGATCCGCCAATGGGAACAGGGCGACAAGCGGCCGAGCGGCATCGCCGCGCGCATGCTGCAGATCGTCGAGAAGCACGGGCTCGAGGTATTTTCCTGAACCGCGTTCCCCGAACGCCGATGAGCGGCCGCCGCCCCGGGCACCGCAACACGACGCAAGCCGCAAGCAAGATGACGGAGAGACCATGGTAAGACTGTTTGGATGCGGATTGCTGGCGCTGAGCTTCGCGTCGACGGGCTGGGCGACCGAGCACTACGTCGAAGTCTGGAACCCGCCCGAGGCGCGCGTGCCGGCGGCACGTACGCCGACCCCGCGCGCGGCCGCCGACGCGCATGCCGGCAACAAGACCGCGGAAAAGCACGCGAGCGTGCAGCCGAAGGTCGCCGTCAAGCCGCACAAGCGCCGCGTCGCACAAGCCGTGAAAACCGCGCCGCATCGACCGACCGCCGCGACGGTCGATGCGCCCGCCGCGCCGCGCCCCGTCGCGCAGCCCGCGCCGGGCCGGCTCACCGTGATGCAGCCGACCGTGCCCGACACGCCGCACGCACTCGGCTACTCCGATATCCCGCGGCAATACACGCCGGACGGCAACGTGCTGCGCGTCGGCGCGAGCCGCCGTTCCGCGGAGGTGACGCGATAATGGAAGCGCAGACCTATCACGGCTACCAGATCTGGGGCCATTCGATCCTGCAGCAAGACGAAATCCTGCAGCCCGAGCGCTTCGCGGCGAGCGGCACGATCACGCAGAACAACCGGCTCGTCGAAGCGTCGGGCGTGCTCGGCGTGTTCGATACCGAGGACGAAGCGCGCGAAGCGGGGCTCGAATGGGCCCGCGCGTGGATCGACAGCCATCGCTGAAGGGCCCGCGCGGCGGCGCGCGAACCGTCAACGCAAGTAACAAGGGGCGTCCACGACGCCCCTTTTTGCATTCGGCCCAGCCCGCTCAGGCGACGGGCCGCGGCGGCGGCACGACCGTCCGGGGCCGGCCGACGAGCCGCGCGAGCACGACGATCGCAACCAGCGTGACCACGTACGCGGCGATCTGGATCCCCGCCGGACGCGCGGTATAGCCGATCAACGTATGCAGCGCCTTGCCGACTATGCTCGTTTCCTTGAGCAGCCACGAGGTATCCCAGACCGCGTCGCCCCACGACGGCACGAGGCCCGCGGCAAGCAGGAAGCCGACGCACTGGCTCGCCATCCCTGCCGCGAGCAGCACGATCAGCGCATTGGTGACGGAAAACAGGCGCTTGAGCGGAATCTGCAGCAGGCCCGCATACATCGCATAACCGAGCCCGGCGCCGCCCAGCACGCCGAGCAGCCCGCCGACGATCATCTGCGGCGTCTGTCCCGGATCGCCCGCCGCGATGCCGTACAGGAACAGCACGGCCTCGGAGCCTTCGCGCAATACCGCGACGCCGACCACGATCCCGAGCCCCGTGAGCGGCCGGCTGCCGGCCGCGACGGCCCGCCCGACCTCGCCCATGTGCAGCGCCATCTCGCGGCCGTGGCGGCTCATCCAGATGCAATGCCACGCGAGCATCAGCGTCGCGACGAACATCACGCCCGCGTTGAAGACTTCCTGCCCCATGCCGGATGCCCACTGCGAGATCACGTCGGCGAACGCGGCGATCAGGCCGGCGCCGATCACGCCGCCGACGAGCCCGCCGCCGACCCACCAGCCGCGCCGCGGCACGCCATTCGTGGCGGCCATCACGATCGAGACCACCAGCGCGGCCTCGAGCACTTCACGAAAGACGATCAGGGCAGTAGACAGCATGGCGATATCCGCTTACTTGACGGTCAGGTGCGTCTTCGACTGCGCTTCGTGATACTCGTCGTGGAACTCGTAGGTGCCGGCCTTCAGCGGCCCGACGAGGATCTCGACCGACTTGCCGGCCGGCACGACCTTCTCTGCCTTGAAATCGTCGCTTTCGAATTCCGCAGGCGTCGCGTCGAGATTCTTCACGACGAACTTCACCTTCTTGCCGGCCGGAATCGTCACGCCGTCGGGCGAGAACTTGTGGTCCTTCAGGGTCAGGTTGACGACGTCGTCGGCAGCGAAGGCGGACGTTGCCGATGCGCCCAGCAGGGCCAGTGCGAAACCGAAAGCGAAGCGATTCATATGGGTAACGAAATGAAATATCGAGGGGGAACCGATAGTAAGATCGATTCGCATTTCCCTCTCGAAGTACCCTTACTAATGGCATGGGCATCGGGCGTCGTCGACGCGACACACGCCTTGTCGTGCAAGGCTCCGCCAGATTTCGCCGACAATGCGCGACCGTCAATCGGGAAAAATTCCGACTGACGTACATCGGCGCATTACGATTCGTCTGACTTCAACTTTACAAACAGCTTCCACGATGCCGAACGCGACGAATCGCTTGACCTTCCCACCATGGCAAGCTTCATGCTGGCGACGTTTGTGAATCGCCACCCAACCCAGGAGAACACGATGGAATTCGAAGTCCAGGACATGACCTGCGGCGGCTGCGCCAACGCCATCACGCGTGCCGTGACGGCAGTCGACCCCGCTGCGAAGCTCGACATCGACGTGGCCGCGAAGACGGTCAAGGTCGAATCGGCGCAAGGCGCCGAACGCGTGCAGTCGATCATCGAAGCCGCGGGCTTTCACCCGGCGCTGCGCACGGCTTGACGCGCGCATGCGCAGCACGGGCGCGGCGCCCGTCGGCACCGCGCCCGCACACCGGCCGCGTCAGCGCAGCCGGATCAGCGTCGACTTCAGTTCGGTGTACTTCTCGAGCGCATGCAGCGACTTGTCGCGGCCGTTGCCCGACTGCTTGTAGCCGCCGAACGGGAAGTTCATGTCGCCGCCTTCGTCGTAGCAGTTCACCCACACCGTGCCCGCCCGCAGCCGGCGCGACACGTCGTGCGCGGTCGTCAGGTCCGACGTCCACACCGCCGCCGCCAGCCCGTACTCGGTATCGTTCGCGATCCGCACCGCCTCGTCGACATCGTCGAACACGATCACCGACAGCACGGGACCGAAGATCTCCTCGCGCGCGATCTTCGCATCGGGCTTCACCTCGAACACCGTCGGCTCGACGTAGAAGCCGCCCGTCTCCGCCTTCACGCGCGCACCGCCCGTGACGAGCGTGCCTTCCTTGCGCCCGGCGTCGATGTAGCCGAGCACGCGCTCGAGCTGGATGCCGTCGACGATCGCGCCCATCGATACCGACGGATCGAGCGGGTTGCCCGGCACGTACGCACGCGCGGCGGCGACCAGCTTCTCGATGAACGCGTCCTTGATGTCGCGATGCACGAGCAGGCGCGAGCCGGCCGTGCACATCTCGCCCATGTTGTAGAAGATCGCGCCGGCCGCGGCCTGCGCGGCGCGGTCGAGATCCGGGCAATCGGGCAGCACGATGTTCGGCGACTTGCCGCCGAGTTCGAGCCATGCGCGCTTCAGGTTCGACTGCGCGGCGTACTGCATGATCAGCTTGCCGACTGCCGTGGAGCCGGTGAACGCGATGCAGTCGACGTCGCGATGCAGCGCGAGCAGCTTGCCCGGTTCGCCCGCGCCCGGCACGACGTTGAACACGCCGGCCGGGATGCCGGCCTCGTACGCGAGCTGCGCGACGCGGATCGCGGTCAGCGGCGATTTCTCCGACGGTTTCAGCACGACGCTGTTGCCGGCCGCGAGCGCCGGGCCGAACTTCCATGCGGCCATCAGGATCGGGAAGTTCCACGGCACGACGGCCGCGACCACGCCGACCGGCTCGCGCGTGACGAGACCGACGAGATGATGGTCGGCCGGCGCGACTTCGCCGCCGACCTTGTCGATCGCCTCGGCGAACCACTCGACGCAATACGCGGCGCCCGGCACGTCGACCGTCGTCGTGTCGCCGATCGGCTTGCCGGCGTCGAGCGTCTCGAGCAGCGAAAGCTCGTCGAGATGCTCGCGCATCAGTGCGGCCCAGCGCAGCAGCACGGCCTTGCGCGCGCGCGGGTTCAGTCCGGCCCACACGCCGGCGTCGAACGCGCGGCGGGCGGCCGCGACGGCGGCGTTCACGTCGGCCTCGCCGCAATCGGCCACCTTCGCGAGCACGCGGCCGTCGATCGGGCTCACGCAGTCGAACGTCTTGCCGCCGTGCGCGTCGCGCGACGCGCCGTCGATGAATGCGCGCCCCTCGATCTCGAGCGACGCCGCCTTGTCCTGCCAGTCAGCCAAAGTCAACTTGTTCATTCAGGATGCCTCAACGGTTGTGGCATTCGCGCTGCGGCACGCCGTGCAACGGCAACGCTGCCGGCGGTGGCGAATGCGGTGATGCGCGGTCAGAAGGTGGCCGGCGAATTGGCCGACACGACCTCGCAGAGCTGTTCCGCGCTGGGATTGCGAAAACGGTGCGGCAAACGGCTTTCGAAGTAGTAGCCGTCTCCGGGGTCGAGCAGCCAGGTCGCGCCGTCGACGGTGAGCTCGAGCCGGCCCGACACGACCACGCCACCCTCGTGCCCCGCGTGCACGAGCATCTCGGGCCCCGTATCGGCGAGCGGCTGGTAGACCTCGCGCATGATGCACATGTTGCGGTCCTTCACGCCCGCGCCGACGAGGTGAAACGCGAGCGCGTCGTTGCCGAGGTTCGGCATCTCGTCACGTCGCGACACGACCGAGCGCGATTCGACCAGCTCGAACGTGAAGAACTCCGCGAGACTCATCGGGATGCATTCGAGCAGTTTCTTCAGCGAGCCGACCGACGGGCTCACGCGCCCCTGTTCGATCAGCGAGATCGTGCCGTTGGTCACGCCGGCCCGCTTCGCGAGTTCGCGCTGCGACAGGCCATGCTTGTTGCGCACGAAACGCAGGCGCTCGGCGACTTCGGTGGACATCGATTCGGTTTCGGACACGATAGAAGTGCGGTGAAAAAGTGAAACGACGCGTTGGACAGCATTGAGCAGCCGTTGAATATTCTAATCACTTTATGCCGCACATCAGCGGGGAAAACCCTGAAAGGCGTTCGAAATAATGAACACCTCGCGCGTCATTCCATTTACGAATATTTTGTTCGCAGTGCCTCGGGAAAGCCCTGACACGAGACCGTCAAAAAACATTTGACGCCGTTTTTGGCTCGTATATGCTGGCTCTCAGGTCAGCGTCATTGGCCATTCATCGGCACCGAAAAACGTTATTGCAACGTAAAAATTGATGCCCATCAATGTAAATGACGCAGGCCGGGCACCTTGATTATTTTAAACGCCTCGCGCGCCGAAACGATCAGGTGTTCAATACTTTCAACAAACCAGTCGAGTGTAATCGTGAGAGTCCGTGGCCCTCTGGTGAGGTGGGATCGAGGCGATGTGCGAAGTTTGCGCAGCGCTGCTCCCGCTTCCGATGGCAGTTGCGGCTGGCATAGTCCTCGCCTGCTGCATCTGTCGATCTACACCATCCTGTCCCGTCGTTCCGTTCGCCGTCACAACGCCGTTTCCGCACGCGCGTTCGTGGCCGTCGATACCGACGAAGTCGCGTCGCTGCTGCCATAGCGCCTCTCCTCCTTTTCTCGTCGTTCGTTTCAACTGCCTGTTCGTCAGCCGCGTCGTCTGCGCGGTGACGGAACGCGTTCGCGCATTCATTGCCGCGTCGCACGGCACAACGAAACGAACGATGGCCTGACCGTCGCGCGCAGCGCGGATCGCCATGCGAACCCGTTGCGCCCATTCACCAGCGGCCTTGCGCGTTTCGCGAGACTGCGGGGTCGTGTCGCGCCTGCATTTTGCGGTTTTCTCGCGTCATGCACGCAACGGCCCTACGGACAACTGATTGACGTCATGGAAAGGAAACCCCTCGTCGGCATCACCGCCGACTTCACGCAGATCGGCGCACATGCGTCGCACACGGTCGGCGACAAGTACGTCGCGGCGATCGTCGACGGCGCACACGCGCTCGCGATGGTGGTGCCCGCGCTCGGCGATCGCCAGTCGGTCGACGACGTGCTCGCCACGGTCGACGGCCTGTTGTTTACCGGCAGCTATTCGAACGTCGAGCCGCACCTGTATGGCGGCGAGCCGAGCGCGCCCGGCACGAAGCACGATCCCGCACGCGACGCGACGACGCTGCCGCTGCTGCGCGCGGCGATCGTCGCGGGCGTGCCCGTGCTGGCCGTGTGCCGCGGCTTCCAGGAGCTGAACGTCGTTTGCGGCGGCACGCTGCATCAGCGCGTGCACGACGTGCCGGGCCTCGCCGATCACCGCGAGGACGACGACGCGCCGATGGACACGCAATACGGCCCCGCGCACGTCGTGCGCCTGACGCCCGGCGGCGTGCTGCACACGCTCGCCGGCGGCCGCGACGACGTGCACGTGAACTCGCTGCACAAGCAGGGCATCGCGCAGCTCGGTTCCGGCCTCGCCGTCGAAGCCGTCGCGCCGGACGGCCTGATCGAGGCCGTCAGCGTCGTCGATGCCCCGGCCTTCGCCCTCGCCGTGCAGTGGCACCCGGAATGGCGGCATGCGCATGACCCGCTGTCGAGCGCGATCTTCCGCGCCTTCGGCGACGCCTGCCGCGCGCGCCGCGACGCCCGCACACGTGCCACGGCCGCCGCCGCGCTCGCCTGAGCGCGCCGACCCACATAACGAGAACAGACATGCAAGACATCGAAGACTTTCTGAAGCAGCACCGGATCACCGAGATCGAAGCGATCATTCCCGACATGGCCGGCATCGCGCGCGGCAAGATCACGCCGCGCAACAAGTTCACGTCCGGCGAATCGATGCGGCTGCCGCAGGCCGTGATGGTGCAGACCGTCACCGGCGACTATCCGGAAGACGGCTCGCTGACCGGCGTGACCGATCCCGACATGGTGTGCGTGCCCGACACGTCGACCATTCGCCTGATCCCGTGGGCCGTCGATCCGACCGCGCAGGTGATCCACGACTGCGTGCACTTCGACGGCTCGCCGGTCGAGATCTCGCCGCGCTACGTGCTGCGCCGCGTGCTCGACCTCTACAAGGCGAAGGGCTGGAAGCCGGTCGTCGCGCCGGAGCTCGAGTTCTACCTGGTCGACATGAACAAGGACCCGGACCTGCCGCTGCGTCCGCCGGTCGGCCGCACGGGCCGCCCCGAGACGGGACGCCAGTCGTATTCGATCGAGGCGGTCAACGAGTTCGACCCGCTGTTCGAGGACATCTACGAGTACTGCGAAGCGCAGAACCTCGACATCGACACGCTGATCCACGAAGTCGGCGCCGCGCAGATGGAGATCAACTTCATGCACGGCGACGCGCTGTCGCTGGCCGACCAGGTGTTCCTGTTCAAGCGCACGGTGCGCGAGGCCGCGTTGCGCCACAACATGTACTCGACCTTCATGGCCAAGCCGATGGAAAACGAGCCGGGCTCGGCGATGCACGTGCACCAGAGCATCGTCGACGAGGAAACGGGCCGCAACCTGTTCACGTCGCCGGAAACGGGCGGCGCGACCTCGCTGTTCTACAACTACCTCGCGGGGCTGCAGAAGTACACGCCCGCCCTGATGCCGATCTTCGCGCCGTACATCAACTCGTATCGCCGGCTGTCGCGCTTCATGGCCGCGCCGATCAACGTGCAGTGGGGCTACGACAACCGCACGGTCGGCTTCCGCATCCCGCACTCGGGCCCGGCCGCGCGCCGCATCGAGAACCGGATTCCGGGCGTCGACTGCAACCCGTACCTCGCGCTCGCGGCGACGCTCGCGGCCGGCTATCTCGGCATGACGCAGCGTCTCGAGCCGACCGAACCGCTCGTCAGCGACGGCTACGAGCTGCCGTACCAGCTGCCGCGCAACCTCGAGGAAGGGCTCACGCTGATGGCCGCGTGCGAGCCGCTCGGCGAGATTCTCGGCCACAAGTTCCTGAAGGCGTATTTCGCGCTGAAGGAAACCGAATACGAAGCGTTCTTCCGCGTGATCAGTTCGTGGGAACGCCGCCATCTGCTGCTGCACGTCTGAGCGTGCACACGACCGAATACGGAATCACGGAGGAAACATGACGTACCGCAACGAATCTGCCTGGATCCAGCCGGCCGCGCCGGCCACCGCACCGCGCACGACGCAGGCACGCTCGACCGCCGAATACCGCGCGCTCGACGCCGCGCACCACATCCATCCCTTCTCGGACATGGGTGCGCTCAATCGCGCGGGCAGCCGCGTGATCGTAAAA
>NZ_CAJPGY010000068.1:0-21967 GCF_905339915.1 Burkholderia sp. BCC1985 | reverse complement strand
CAACGCCAACGCCGACACCGACGCCGACACCGACGCCGACGCCGACGCCGACGCCGACGCCGACGCCGACACCGACACCGACACCGACACCCGGCGCCGAGCAACCGGCGAGCGCGGCATCACCCACGCCCGTTCATTCCGCCGGCCCTACGCTGGCGCCGGACGTGCTGGCCTTTCTGCAGCGCGACGCGATCGCGGACGACGCGCCGCAGCGCACCGACGCCACGCCGACGCACCGCTTCACCTGGCGGCCGGTCGAGATCGAGCCGCTGCCCGACCTGCCGGCGGCCGAGCTGAGCGGCAAGCGGATCGCGATCGTCAACGGCCGCGGTTGCACGGTCGAGCGCGTGGTGGCGACGCTCACGCGCGCCTGTGCGAAACCGGGCGTGTTCGCGCCGGCCGACGGCGTCGATCCGGCAACCGCCGCGAGCGCGTTCGTCGCGCAGTCGGGGCCGTTCGACGGGATCGTCGATCTCGGCATCGAAGCGCCGTTCTCGCTCGACGTGCGCGATCAATGGGAAGCGCCGCTGCGCCGCACGGTCGCACTGCTGCAGGCGTGCTACGGCGACTGGTCGCAGGAAGCATCGACGTCGCGGCTGTTCTATCTGGCGCTCACCTGGCAGGACGGCCTGATGGGCCATGGCGACGGCCCGCTCGTGCAGCCGCTCGGCGGACTGTGGGCCGGCCTCGCGAAGACGCTGCCGCAGGAACTGCCGAACTGCAACGTGCGCGTGCTCGACATCGCGCCCGACGAAACGGGGCGCGTCGATCAGCTGATCGCGCGCGAACTGTACCGCTGGGGACGCTTCGAGGTCGGCCACCGCGGCGGACGCCGCCATACGCTCGTCGCGACCCGCGACGATCTGCCGGCCGACGCGGCGCCCGACTGGGCGCCCGACGACGTCGTGCTGTTCTCGGGCGGCGCGCGCGGCATCGGTTTCCTGGCCGCGTGCGCGCTCGCAAAACGCCATCGCTGCACGGTGATCGTCACCGGGCGCGATGCGTTGCCCGCCGGCGACGAGCCGTGGCTCGCGCTCGACGACGCGGGCTTCAAGCGCTACGGGCTCGAGCAACTGCGCCAGGCGACGCCCGAGCGATCGCCGAAGGCGATCCGGGATGCGCTGCGGCAGCTCGAACGCCGTCGCGACCTGAAGGCGTCGCTCGACGCCGTGGCCGCGCTCGGCCTGCCGGTGCACTACCGCGTATGCGACGTGACCGACGCGGAGGCCGTGCGCACGCTGTGCGACGCATTCGGCGACCGGCTGCGCGCCGTGATCCACAACGCGGGCATCGATCAGCCGGTGCGCTTGCCGCGCAAGAGCGCCGACGAGTTCATCGGCACCGCGCGCGTGAAGGTGCTCGGCTTTCTCAATCTCTACGCGGCGGTGCGCAACCGGCCGCGCGTCGACTGTTTCGTCAACGTCGGCTCGCTGACCGGCCGCTGGGGCGGAATGACAGGCGAGACCGACTATGCGGCCGCGAACGAGGCGCTGGCGCGACTCGGCTGGTGGGCGCGGCGCGACGCCGGCGAGCGCGTCGTGAAGACGATCGCGTGGCCGACGTGGGACGGTGTCGGGATGATCACGAACCTCGCCGTCACGCGGCGCTACGTAACGCCGATGCGAATCGACGACGGCGTGCGCCACTGGCTCGCGGAACTCGCGGCGCCGGCGAATCCAGCGAATCCAGCGTCATCCAGCATCGGCGAGCCGATGTACATGGGCGCGGTCGGCCGCGCACTGACGCCGATCCAGCTGCGCGGGTTCGACGCGGTGGAAGGCTTGCCGAACCTCGGCGAACTCGCGACGCGCCGGCATCACGCGGGCGCGCCGCGACGCTTCCGGCCGTTCGCTTGCTTCTCGACGCGCTATCGCACGGCCGGCGCACCGTACACGCATGCCTTCCGCGTCGATGGCCGCGCGGCCGTGCCGGCGTCGCTGCTGCTCGAGCACGCGCGCGTCGTGGCCGACTGGGTCGCGCCGCCCGGCGGCGAGCGGGCCTGCCTGCAGGAAGCCGTTGACATCACGATCGCGCTCGACGCGCTCGCCGACGCGCTCGACGGCCATGGCGATCTCGCGCTCGACACCGACGTGAGCGGCCGCATGGTGGCCGACGGCTGGCACGTGACGGTGCGCTGCGCGTCGCTTGCCGCCCGCGTGCTGCTCGATGCGACGTTCGTGTACCGCGGTCACCCACCCGGCGGCACGACCGTCGCGCTGCCGCGCGAGACGGAGGACGGCCCGGCCCGGCGGTCCGCACGCGCGAGCTGGCGCGACGACTTGTTGCCCGAGGCCCGATGGAGCGGCGGCATCGCGCAGGCGAAGGCCGCCGACCCCGCCGCGCTGTGGGGTGTACAGGGTGTGCAGGGTGATGCAGGGCGCGTGCCGTGTCCGCAGCTGTGGCTGCCGGTCAATCACCTGGAAAACGTGCTGCGCGTGCTGCTCGGCGCGTGGCCCGCCGACGGCGAGCCGCCGCACGCATGGCGCATCGGCCGCATCGTGTTCGGCGCCGCGCAGGCGGGCGACGCCGACATGCTGCTGCGCTATCCGGACGATCGCTTCGCGATCGCGGATCGCGCGGGCGCATCGATCGCCGACCTGTACGACGCACGGCTCGCCGGCGCGACCGACACGCAAGCCGTGACGGCGTCGGCTACTTGAACGGGAAGAGGAGGTTCACCATGACGGAGCGCAACGACGGCGCGCGGTACTGCATCATCGGCGCGGGCGCGGCGGGCATCACCGCCGCGAAGAACCTGCTCGCGGCCGGCATCGGCTTCGACGTGATCGAGCGCGAGGACGACGTCGGCGGCAACTGGTACTACGGCCGCCCGAGCGGCGCGGTGTATCGCTCGATCCACATGATCAGCTCGAAGCGGTTTTCCGAGTACACCGATTTTCCGATTCCCGACGACTATCCGACCTATGCACGCGGCGACCAGGCACTCGCGTATCTGCGCGCGTACGCGCGGCGCTTCGGCGTGTACGACCGGATCGAGTTCGGCCGCTCGGTGCTCGAGATCGCACCGGTGCAGGGCGGCACGCAGTGGCGCGTGGAACTGGATCGCGGCGAGGTGCGGACCTATCGCGGCGTGATCGTCTGCAACGGCCACCTGTCGCATCCGCAACTGCCCGATTATCCGGGGCGGTTCGACGGGCTGCAGCTGCATTCGTCGCAGTACCGCACGCCGGAGATCTTCGACGGCAAGCGCGTGCTCGTGGTCGGCGCCGGCAATTCCGGCTGCGACATCGCGGTCGAGGCGTCGCATCGTGCGCGCGCGGTCTTCCACAGCACGCGTCGCGGCTACTACTACTGGCCGAAATTCCTGTTCGGGATGCCGGCGGACGAGTGGGCGGAATGGCCGCTGCGGCTGCGCATGCCGCTGTGGGCGCGGCGCTTTTTCGGCGAACGGCTGCTGCGCCTGACGACGGCCGGGCAACCCGAACACTACGGGCTGCGCAAGCCGGACCACAAGCTGTTCGAATCGCATTTCATCATCAACTCGACGCTGTTCTATCACCTCGGACACGGCGACCTCGACGCGCGGCCGGACGTGCGCGAACTGAAGGGCGATCGCGTCGTGTTCGTCGACGGCAGCGAGGAGGCGATCGACGTGATCGTGTACGCGACGGGCTACCAGCCGAGCTTCCCGTTCATCGACCAGGCGCACCTGCAATGGCGCAAGCCGCAGCCGTCGCTGTACCTGAACCTGTTCGACGCGCAGCATCGCGACCTGTTCTTCATCGGGCTGTTCCAGACCTCGACCGGCAACTGGCCGTTGATGGACTACCAGGCGCAGCTGCTCGCCCGCTACCTGCATGCGCGCGACGCGGCGCCGCGCAAGGCCGCGCGCATCGACCGGCTGATCCGGCGCGGCCGCTCTGACTGGAGCGGCGGCATCGCGTTCCATCGCACGCCGCGGCACGTGATCGAGGTCGAGCATTTCGCGTATCGGCTGCAGCTGCGACGGCTGATACGCGGGTTGCCGGCCGTGCCCGGCGTTGTGGGCGCGGAGGCGTCGAAGGCGGCGCCGGCACACGCGCTGCGCGCGGGAGGTGCGTCGTGAGCCTCGTGCATGTCGAACACCTGTCGAAGACCTACCTGCTCGACAGCGTGCGCGTGACCGGGCTCGCCGACGTGTCGGCGACGCTCGACGCGGGCCGCTTCACCGTGCTGAGCGGCCCGTCGGGCAGCGGCAAGACGACGCTGCTGAACCTGATCGGCTGCATCGACCGCCCCGACAGCGGGCGCGTGACGATCGCCGGTCACGACACGGCGTCGCTGTCGGACGATGCGCTGTCCGATTTTCGCGCGCGTCATGTCGGCCACGTGTTCCAGACCTTCAACCTGCTGCCGGTGCTGTCCGCGTACGAGAACGTCGAGTATCCGCTGCTGATGGCGGGCTGGTCACCCGCGCGGCGCGCGGCGCGGGTGCGCGACCTGCTCGACGCAGTCGGCCTGGCCGACAAGGCGCGGCACCGGCCGAGCCAGCTGTCGGGCGGCCAGCGCCAGCGCGTCGCGATCGCGCGTGCGCTCGCGGCCGAGCCCGCGATGGTCCTCGCGGACGAACCCACCGCGAACCTCGACAGCGCGACCGGGCACGCGATCATCGCGTTGATGCGCGCGATCCAGCGCGAGCGCGACGTGTCGTTCATCGTGTCGTCGCACGATCCGGAGGTGGTGAAGGTGGCCGACGCCGTGATCCGGATTCTCGACGGCCGCATCGTCGGCCACGAACGAGCCGGCGACGACACGGCGACGCAGGAGGTGTACCGATGACCCATACGCTGATGCTCGCGCTGCGCAACCTGCAGCGCAACCGCCGGCGCTCGCTCACCACGCTGCTCGCGATGATCGTCGGCGTCAGCGCGATCCTGTTGTTCGGCGGCTTCAGCCGCGACATCACGCTCGGCCTGCAGACCGACTTCGTGCAGCGCAGCGGCCACCTGCAGATCCAGCGGCAGGGCTATTTCCTGTACGGGACGGGCGACCCGGCCGCGTACGGGATTCGCGGCTACCCGGCGCTGATCGAACGATTGCGGCACGACCCGCAGCTCGCGCCGCTGCTGCAGGTCGTCACGCCGACGCTGCAGTTCGGCGGGATCGCCGGCAATTTCGCGGCCGGCGTGTCACGCACCGTGATGGGCTTCGGCGCGATTGCGGACGATCAGTACCGGATGCAGCAATGGAACGCCTACGGGTTCCCGCTGCAGCCGCGCACATTCGCGTTGCGCGGCAGCGCCGGCGACGCGGCGATCGTCGGCCTCGGCGTCGCGCGCGTGCTGCACCTGTGCGGCCCGCTGCGCGTGCCGGATTGCCGCGATGCGCCGCCGGCCCCGGCCGAGCCGCCCGCCGACGGGCCGGCCGCGACCGCGCCGCCCGACGTGCTCGCGCTCGCGCAGGCCGAGGCCGGCACGCGGCCGGCCGCCGACGGCGCGCCCCATGTCGAAGTGCTGACCGCGAGCGCGGGCGGCGCGCCGAACGTCGGCCGCTTCTCGGTCGTGAAGGCGGACCAGCAGGGCGTGAAGGAACTCGACGACGTGTATCTCGCGGTGCACCTGCCGCAGGCGCAGCGGCTCGTCTACGGCGGCGCCGCGCCGCGCGCGACCGCGATCGAGATCCAGCTCGCGCGCACGGCCGATCTGCCGGCGGCGCGCGCGCGCATCGAACAGCTGCTGCACGGCGGCTTCGACGGCCAGGCGCTCGACGTCGTCGATTTCGCGACGCTGAACCCGTTCTACGACCAGACCAACCGGATGTTCTCGGTGATCTTCGGTTTTGTGTTCGTGCTGATCAGCGCGATCGTGCTGTTCGTGATCAGCAACACGATGAGCACCGCGATCATCGAGCGCACCGTCGAGATCGGCACGCTGCGCGCGATGGGCATGCGGCGCGGCGGCATCCAGGCGCTGTTCGTCTGCGAGGGCGCGCTGCTCGGCGTGGCCGGCGCGTCGCTCGGCGTGCTGGTCGCGCTCGCCATTGCCGCGATCGTCAATCGCAGCGGGCTGGCCTGGACGCCGCCCGCGCGGATCGACGCGGTCGCGCTGACGGTGCGCGTGTGGGGCGAGTGGCGAACCATCGCCGTCACGTTCGCCGGGCTCGCGTGCGTGGCCGGGCTGTCCGCGTGGCTGCCGTCGCGGCATGCGGCGCGGCTGTCGATCGTCGATGCGCTGCGGCACGTGTGAGGTCGCCCGATTGCCGCGTTTTTCGTTCACTTCACTTTCGGGAGAGCGCCCGTGCGTCGCCTGTTCGTTTCATGCTGTCTGAGTCTTTCGTTCCTGGCCGGCGTCGCGCGTGCGCAGCCGGCGCCCGATCCGCAGAAGGTGCTCGCGGCGAGCGACGCGATCCGCACACCGGAGAAATCGTTCGTGCTGACCGCGACGCTCGTCGAGTACCGGTCCGGCAAGCAGGTCGACGGCAATACGCTGTCGATCCATTCGAAGCCCGACGCGCCCGGCGGTGCGTTCCGCACGCTGGTGCGCTTCGTCGCGCCGGCGCGCGACACGGGCAAGCTGATGCTGAAGAACGGCAACGACCTGTGGTTCTACGATCCGGCGAACCAGGCCAGCGTGCGGATCTCGCCGGACCAGCGGCTGCTCGGCCAGGCCGCGAACGGCGACGTCGTGACGGTCAATCTCGCGCACGACTATACGGCCGCGCTGAAGGGCGTCGAGGACATCGTCGACGGCGACCGGCAGACCCGTCGCGCGTACCGCCTTGCGCTCGCCGGCCACGGCGACGGGCTCACGTACCGCCGCATCGAGATCTGGATCGACGCGGCGAACAACCGGCCGCTGAAGGCACGCTTCTATTCGGAAAGCGACCGGCTGCTGAAGACCGCGTTCTATCGCCGCTACACGATGCAACTGGGCGTCGAGCGGCCGACCGAGACCGTCATCGTCGACGGGCTCGACAGCAACTGGGTCACGGTCATGCGTTTCTCCGACTACGCATGGCGCGACATTCCCGATGCATGGCTGCAGCGCGACTACCTGTCCCGCTTCCAGGCGCAATGACGGCGCGGCGCCGAGGCCGGATCGCCGCGCTCGCGTTCGTGCTGCTGCCTGCGCTCGTGCGTGCAGCGGATGCGGGTGGGGCGGGTGGAGCGGGTGCGGCGGACGGCACGGCCGGCGTCGACGCGGCCGACGCCGCGGCGCTCGCGCTGGCCGACCAGCCGGCCGCGACGCCCGCCGACACCGCGAAGCCGTGGAAGCTGAACGTGCAGGACGCGCTGCGCGCGAGCCGCTATCGCGACGGCGGCGAGGCCGGCCGCAACCAACTGTCGATCGAGTTCGAATACGGCCAGTGGCTGACGCCGTCGTTCGCCGCGCATTTCTCGATGCGCTTCGACCGCTTCGATCCGCTCGGCACGTCGCGCACGTCGTCGCGCGACGTGACGCTCGTGAAGGAAGCGTATGCGAGCTGGCGCGCGTCGCCCGCGTTCGTCGTCGACGCGGGGCGCGTGAACGAGCGGCTCGGCGCGGCGATCGGCTACAACCCGACCGACTTCTTCCGGGCCGGGGCGGTGAGTCTCGACGTGCCGCCCGATCCGGACAGCCGGCACACGAACCGGCTCGGCACGGTCGGGCTGCGCGCACAACAGGTGTGGGACTCGGGCTCGCTCGCGGCGCTGCTGTCGCCGCGGCTCGAGCGCCGCAGCCTGCCGGGCGATCCGGCCGCTTCATCCGACCTGCAGCGCACCAACGGCGTCGACCGCTGGATGCTCGTCGCGAGCCAGCGGCTCACCGCGGCGATCCAGCCGCAATGGATCGTCTACGGCGAAAGCGGGCAGGCGCCGCAGTTCGGCCAGAATCTGAGCGTGCTGCTCGGCAACTCGGTGGTCGCGTACGTCGAGTGGACGGGCGGCTACCGACGCTCGCTGATCGCGCGTGCCACCGGCGCGGCCGACGATCGTGCGTTCCGCACCAGTTCATCGGTGGGCGCGACGTGGACGCTGCCGGTCGACCTGTCGCTGACCGCCGAATTCCAGAGCAACGGCGGCGGCGCAAACGCGGCGCAATGGCGGTCGTTGCAGCGCGCGAACCCGCTCGCTTGGGGCCGTGCGGTGCAGACCTCGATTGCCGCGCAGGAACTGCAAACCCGTCACGGCGTGTTCGTGATGGCGGCGTGGCGCAATGTCGGCGTGCGTCGCCTCGACCTGTCGGGTTTCGTGCAGGCCGATCTCGGCGGCGGCCGGCAATACTGGCTCGAGTTGCGGCGGCGTTTCGACCGCTTCGACGTCGCGCTGCAATGGCTGCATCAGGGTGGGCCGTCGTGGAGCCGCTTCGGCGCGATGCCGGAGTCGACAAGCGTTCAGGTGCTGGGCATTTTTTATCGATGACGCAAGGAGAATTCGAATGAGCAAACGCGCGCTTCAGGCGGCGACCGCCGTGCTTGCGCTGGTTCCGACGATCACCGGAGTGCTCGGCATGATGGGCATCCATGATCCGCTGTACGCGTCGCTCGACATCGCGCTGCCGGCCGACGCGACGCTGGACGGCAACCTGCGTTTCCATGCGGGCGTCTGGCTCGGGCTCGGGCTCGCGGCGTTTTCGGTGATCCCGCGCATCGAGCATCAGGGGCGGCTGTTCGCGACGCTGTGGATGATGATCTTTCTCGGCGGTATCGGGCGGCTGATTTCGCTCGCGGCGCTCGGGCTGCCGTGGCCGCCGTTCGTCGGCTTCACGGCGCTCGAAGTCGTCGGCGCGCCGCTGTTCATCGCATGGCAGCGGCGCGTGGCCGCGCATGCCGCATGGGAGCACGCGAATGCATGACTTCGACATCTACCGGCGTATCGCGGCGCGTCGTCGTGCCGATGCGGCCGTGCGGGGCATCGCGGCGGCGTTCCTGCACGCCGTGGCGGCGCGACGCGTATCGCTCGGGTACGCGCGGTTCATCGCCCGTATCGCGCTGCTCGCGTGGGTCCTGCTGGGCCCGGCGCAGGCCGGCGCGCAGACGGCCGTCGACGACTACGCGGCGACCCGCTATCCGATCATCCTCGTGCACGGGTTGACCGGGACCGACGACTATTTCGGCATCCTGCCGTACTGGTACGGCATCCAGGCCGATCTTCAGCGGCATGGCGCGACCGTCTACGTCGCCGACTTGTCCGGCTTCCAGGGCGACCTCGGCCCGAACGGGCGCGGCGAACAGTTGCTGGCCTACGTCAAGCAGGTGCTCGCGGTCACGGGCGCGGCCAGGGTGAACCTGATCGGTCATAGCCAGGGCGGGCTGACGTCGCGCTACGTGGCGTCGGTCGCGCCCGCGCTCGTCGCGTCGGTCACGACGATCGCGACGCCCCACCGCGGCTCGCAGTTCGCCGATTTCGTGCTGGGCGCGCTGAAGCTCGACCCGACCGGCCTGTCGACGCCAATCTTCGGTGCGCTGCTGAACCTGTTCGGGATCCTCACCAGCGACACGCACAACACGAACCAGGATGCGATCGCCGCGCTCAACGCGCTGAGCACGTCCCGTGCCGCGCAGTTCAACCAGCTGTTCCCGAGCCCGGGGCTCGGCGCCGGCGCGTGCGGCACCGGCGCACCGGTCGAGACGATCGGCGGCAACGTGCATCTGCTGTACTCGTGGAGCGGGGCCGCGTATCAGCCGGTATCGCTGCTCGGCATCGTGACCGGCGCGGTCGACACCAGCGTGATTCCGGTCATCGATCCCGCGAACGTGCTGGATCCTTCGACGCTCGTGTTCCTGACGGCCGGCAATGTCATGGCGCTGGCCGGCGCCGGCCCGAACGACGGTTTCACGTCGACCTGCAGTGCGCGGTTCGGCACGGTGATTTCGACGCGCTATCGCTGGAATCACTTCGACGCGATCAACCAGCTGCTCGGCGTTCGCGGCGCCTATGCGGAAGACCCGGTCGCCGCGCTGCGCGTGCAGGCAAACCGGCTGAAGCAGCAGGGCGTCTGAGCGATGGAGGTCCGGACCATGCTGTCCCGCGCGGTGTTGTACGGCGCGACCGGAGCGATCGCCGCGGCCGCCGTTTGGCACGCGTTCGGTCGTCAGGCTGCGTCGGCGGCTGCCGTGGCCGCCACGGATACCGCGCCGCCCGGCCACGCCGCGCCGAGCGGTGCGGCGGTGCCGCGGCCGGTGCTTGCCGTGTCCGATGTCACGCTGCCGGCCTCGCTCGCGGGCGCGCGTGCGCCGCGCCTGCCGGTCGGGCCCGGCGGGCGCCTCGCGCACGTGCATGCGGTGCGGGAATTCTTCGATTACTTTTTGCTTGCGCAGCATGACCTGACGCCCGCGGCGCTCGATGCGCTGGTCGCGCACGAAATCGCTTCGCAGCCGATCGGCGCGCCGGCTCGCCGCGATGCGCTCGACCTGTGGCCGCGCTATCGTGCGTGCATCGCCGCGTTCGACACGCTGCCGGGCGCGCTGCCGGCAGGCGCCGGTCTCGATCCGGACGGCATCGCCGGCGAACTCGAGCGGCGTGCGGCGCTCGCGCGCCGCTGGCTCGGCGACTGGAGCGCGCCGTTCTTCGACGCGGAATTGCGGCGGCAGCGCGGCGATCTCGACCGGATCAGGATCGCGCGCGATCCGACGCTCGATGACGCGCAGAAGCGCGCACGCCTCGCCGCACTCGATCAGGCGTTGCCGCCGGACGAGCGCGACGCACGCGAGCGCGCGGCGCGCCAACGCGATGCGCTTGCAACGCTCGCGCGGCTCGACGGCCAGCGCGCGACGCCCGATGCGCTGCGTGCGCAGCTCGGCGCCGAAGTCGCCGCGCGCGTCGAGCGGATGCAGCAGGGCGACGATGCGTGGCGGGCACGCTATCGCGATTACGCGGCCGAACGCGACCGGCTCGACGCACAACCGCTTGCGCCCGACGCGCGCGACGCGCAGCTCGCGCAATTGCGGCAACGCGACTTCCCGGATCCGGCGGACGCATTGCGGGCCGCATCGCTCGACGCGGGCCGGGCCACGGCATCGGCGCACTAGCACCCGTCTCGGACGTGCACGCCGTCACGGCGCTCACACCTGACGAGGGAGAAGTGTGGGATAACCCACATTTTCCGCATTCTTTTCGATTCGGGAATGATTTTAATTTCCAGTGTAAATCGCATTACCGCGCATTGACATTCATGCGCCGTTTTCAATGATTCATTGCGCAATCCGTTTTATATGGGTGGGATTTAAATCGCTAATTTTTTATTGACAATGCAAGTATCTTCGGATGGCGAGCCGAACTGTCAAATTACTTCATGTAACAAAAGCGGAGTGTCGCGTACGGTTGGGCTGCGTGATACCTTTTTGCTCAATGTCACCGCGCTGAAAAGGCGGAGAAACCGTTAAACCGGTGCGGTGAAAACAGCAGGAAGGTCCGGTGGCCGAGGGGCAGGGATACAACGTACGAGGTGCGCCGTGATACATCAGGCCAACAACGTCATCGAGTTGCCGCATGCACTTGGTGCCAATCATTTCCTGTCAGCGCTCGACGGAATTAACCGTTCCGAATTGGCGCCTCATCTGATGCTTTCGAATCTCGAGACCGGCCAGGTGCTGTGCGATGCCGGCGAGAATCTGGAGGCCGTCTATTTTCCGGTGACGGCGGGCATTTCCCTGCAATACACGGCGGGCGGCAAGACGACACTCGGCGTGACGGAAATCGGCCGCGAAGGCATCGTGTGCGACGACGTCATCGGCAGCGCGATGCAGCGCCGCGTCGTCGTCTACCGCGGAGGGTTCGCGTACCGGCTGTATGCGCGCCGCTTCGCGGACGCGTGCGACGTGTCGGCGGCGATCCGGCGGCAGGTCTTCGTGCGGATGCAGCTGGCGTTGTCCCAGGCGTCGCAGGTCATGTTCTGCAGCCGTCATCACGTGATGCGGCAGCAACTGGGCCGCTGGCTGCTGATCGCCTACGAGCGCGCACGCAGCATCGAAATCCCGGTCACGCACGGCATGCTGGGGCAGATGCTGGGCGTGCGCCGCGAGACCGTCACCGATGCCACGCGGCAGCTTCACGAGCTCGGCCTGATCCATCAGCATCGCGGTGCCATCGTGCTGACGGATCTCGCCGGTCTCGAACGGCAGGGCTGCGATTGCCATCGGGTCGTGCGCGACGAAACACGCCGCATTCTCGCGACCGATGCCGGTACGGATGCCGGCGCCGAGTTGTCGCGCCGCGTCCGGACGACATAGTCGCCGGCACCGCGTCGTGGCGCGATGGCATGCACGGCGGCGCGGCGCGCAAAGGGAACGGGGAGGTGCCTGGCGCAGGCGGTGCGGCGACGCGTCGGGCCGGCGGCATCGACAAGAATCAGAAAAACAGTCATTCAGGTATGGAAAACATTTCGAAGCTCCAGAGTCAGCGCAGCTCGTTCCACGTGTGGCCATGGAGTCCGGCGCTCGGCATCCTGCCGATCGTCGTCGTGGTCGTCGCGCTGGCCGGGTTCGTCGCCGTCAGCCTGATCGTAATCATGTCGTTGCGCGTGTACGTCGGCGGCGAAAGCAGCTGGTCGAAGGCGCAGAAGGACGAGATCCTGCTGCTGAGCCGCTACGGGCAGACCGGCGACGAAAAGCTGTTCGACGAATACCTGGCGGTCGACCGGACCCTCACCTTCCTCGGCGCCGCGCGCCGCGCGATGACCAGTACGCCGCCGGACCACGGCGTGGCGCGCCAGGCGCTGATCGAGGCGGGCATCAATCCGGTCGATGCGGCGGCGGTGGTGTGGTTCTACCCGATCCTGAGCAGCTTCGCACGCCTGAACGCCGCGTTGCAATACTGGGAGGACGCGGACCGGCAACTGGTCGACCTGCGCAGGATCGCCAACGCGCTGCACGCGTCGGTGCATGCGGACGACGTCCGGCGCACGAGCAGCCTGAACCACGCGATCTGGGATCTCAACGCGCACATCGAACCGCTGCCGAAGCGCTTTTCCGACGAACTGAGCGCCGAATTCCGCTCGGCCGTCATCCAGCTGTTCCTGTCGTACATCGTGGCCTCGCTGCTGATCATCCTGCTGTCGGTGCGGTGGGCGAGCCGCGCGCAACGCCAGCAGGTGTCGATGCAGACCGAGCTGGACCGGAGCCAGGCATTCGCGGCAGCCGCGCTGCGCTCGGTCGCCGATGCGATCGTCACGATCGGCCTCACGCGCGGTATCGAGACCGTCAATCCGGCGGCCGAGCAGCTGCTCGGCACGTCGTCGCGGCAGTGTGTCGGCAAGCCGATCAACGACGTGCTGGACCTGATCGACACGTCGACGGGCATGTCGATCAAGCTGCTCGCGTCGCTCGGCAACCGCAGCGACCCCACGTTCACCCGCGATCTCGACCTGATCCGCGTGTGCGGCTCGGCGGTGTCGGTGCGCGCGTCGCTGTCGAAGATGGACAACGCCGCGGGCCGCTGCGTCGGCTACGTGCTGATCCTGCGCGACATGACGCGCGAACACCAGTTGATCGAGAAGCTGACCTGGCAGGCGTCGCACGATGCGCTGACCGGCCTCATCAATCGCACGGCGTTCGAGCGGCGCCTGGGCGACGCGCTGGCGCAGCGCGGCGGCGGGATGCTGCTGGTGCTCGACCTCGACGGCTTCAAGGAAGTCAACGACGTGTGCGGCCACGCGGCGGGCGACGCGCTGCTGCGCGACGCGACCGCGGTATTCGCGCGCTGTCTCGGCCACGACGACGTGTTCGGCCGGCTGGGCGGCGACGAATTCGGCATCCTGCTGCCGGCCGGCCGCGACGGCGCGCCGGACGGCGGCAAGGCGGAACGCCTGCGCGCGAGTCTCGAGGACTTCACGTTCCTGTGGGAAGGCGAGCCGTTCAAGCTCAGCGTGAGCATCGGCGTGCTGGATCTCGCGTGCCGGCCCGAGAGCGTCGAGAAGGCGATGCAGATGGCCGACGTCGCGTGCTACGTCGCGAAGGATCGCGGCCGCAACCGCGTGCATGTCGCGGATTCGCGCGACATGCATTCGAGCCGCCAGGCGTATCACACGCAGTGGAGCCGGCGCGTGAAGACGGCGCTCGAGACGAATTCCTTCCAGTTGTATGCGCAACCGATCGTGCCGATCCAGCCCGCGCTCGGCGCGCGGGAGCGCGCGGAGATCCTGCTGCGCATCCCCGACGCCGACGGCAAGCTGATCTCGCCGGTGTTCCTGCCGGCCGCCGAGCGCTACGGCCACATGACGATGATCGACCGCTGGGTCGTGCGCACCGTGATCCGGCGCCTCGCGCGGCTCGAACAGCGCCGCTACGTCGAATACAACGTGAACCTGTCGGCGATGTCGATCACCGACGAGCGCTTCGTGGAGTTCGTGATCGCCGAACTGTCGGCGTCGGGGCTCGACCCGTCGCTGCTGTGTTTCGAGATCACGGAGACGAGTGCCGTGCGCAACCTGGAGGTCGCGTCGCGCTTCATGTGCGAGCTGCGCGACCTCGGCTGCCGCTTCGCGCTCGACGACTTCGGCGCCGGCATGTCGTCGTTTTCGTATCTGCGCCAGTTGCCGATCGACTACCTGAAGATCGACGGCGGCCTCGTGTCGACCATGACGTCCGACAGCATCAAGCGCGGCATCGCGTCCGCGATCAACGACATCGCGCACGTGATGCAGTACCGCACCGTCGCCGAGCACGTCGAGGATACGGCGACGGCCGAGATGCTTCGCGCGCTGGGCGTCGACTATTGCCAGGGCTATTACTTCAGCCGCCCCGCGCCCTGGCAGGAAGGGGGATTCCATTGAACCAAGCGAGGAACGAACGCATGAGTGCTCCATTTGAACTGACCGGCGACCTGATGGACCTGGCGAGCTATCCGGCCTGGCTGCGCGACGTGGTCGGCGCGACCGACGAACTGAAGGCGCGCGTCCGTGCGCATCCGGTGTTCGCGGCGATGAGCGGCGGGACGCTGCGCGCGTCGCAACTGCGCGCATTCTTCGTGACCGGCTGGGCGGTGGTCAGCCAGTTTCCGGAATACATGGCGATGAACCTGGTGAAGACCGCCGCCTATCGGTCGCGCGGCGACGAGAAGGCGCGGCGCTATCTGATCCGCAATATCCGCGTCGAGCAGAACCACGTCGATCACTGGGCCAACTGGGCGGCGGAATCGGGCGTGACGATCGACATGCTGCTGCGCGGCGACGCGCCGCTGGCCGGATTCTCGCTGAGCCACTGGTGCTGGAAGAGCGGCAGTACCGACGCGCTCGCGCCGAGCATCGCCGCGACCAACTATGCGATCGAGGGCGTGACGGGCGAGTGGAGCGCGCTGCTGTGCGCATCGCCGTACGAACGGCAGTTCGATCCGGCCGTGCGGCATCGCGCGATGCGCTGGCTCAAGCTGCATGCCGACTACGACGACCGGCATCCGTGGGAGGCGCTCGACATCGTCGCGACGCTGCTCGGCCAGTCGCCCGCGGCGCGCGACGTGCGGGACGTCGAGACGTCGATCCGCAAGAGCCTGAGCTATTTCCTGACGAGTCTCGATTGCTGCATGCATGTGTAGTCGCCGGCGTCGTGCGCGCGCGAGTTCGTGCGGGCCGCACCCGGCCGTTCCGGCTGGAAGGCGGGCCGGCGTGACGTCGCGATGCGCCGTGCGGGCCGTCGTGCTGGACGATTTTCCATGGCCACCCAAGTTCTCGTCGTAGAGCCCGATCCGCGCATGCGCGACAGGATCCGCGCGCTCCTGCGCGGCTGCCAGATCGATACGTCGGCGCTCGACGATGTGTCGATGCTGCTCGCGCACGTGAGCGCGGCACCGCCCACCCTGATCGTGTTGCGGGTCGAACGGCCGGCCACGACGTTCTACATGGCGCTCGGCGCACTGCGGCGCGCCGGTTACGACATGCCGGTGATCGTGATCAGCCGCGACGCGCGGGTGGTCGACAAGGTCGTCGCGCTCGAGATCGGCGCGGACGACTATGTCGTGGAGCCGTTCGAGCCGATGGAGCTGCTCGCACGCGTGCGCAGCGCGATGCGCCGCTACGCGCCGAACCGGCCGGAGTCGCCGCGCGGGCCGCGGAATGCCGAAACCTATGCGTTCGGCGACATCGAGGTGAATTTCGTCACGCGGCGCGCGACCCGCGCGGGAGACGACCTCGGGCTGCGCGCGAGCGAATTCGCGCTGCTCGAACTGTTCATCTCGCAGCCGCTGCGCGTCCTGTCGCGCGCGGAGATCCTCGCGCTGCTGGGGCTGACCGTGGCCGGACGCTCCGAGCGCGGGCTGGACGTGCTGATCTTCCGGCTGCGCAACCTGATCGAGCAGGCGGTCGGCGACTATCGCTACATCCGCACGGTGCGCGGCAAGGGCTACATCTTCGTGCCGCTCGGCACGCTGGCGGACGACGCGGACCCGCCGCCGCCCGCGTGAGCGGGGCGCGGGCACGTCGGGCATCGCGGCCGGCGTGTCGCGCGCCGGCATCGCCCCACCTTCACCTGCGCATGCCGCCATCGCCCCGGTTCGCCATCGGGGCGACCCGCCATTGTCGGTTTAGAACGACCGTGCTAAATTTCCCGCCAGCATTTGGCAGTCACTGACTCGATCATCCGGCTGCGGGGCGTTCGGCCGTCGGGCCCGTCGCGTGGCCGTGGCTCGACGTGACGCTCGCCGCGCACGGGCGCGATGGCGATTTCCAAGCCGGCAAGCGTGCCGCCGTGCGTTACTTCTTTCGCCGGGAGCTGCCGAAGGTGGGTGCGCAGCTCGACCTGCTGGCGAGCGCCGATACGACGACGCTCGAGATGCGCGACGCGTGGTTCAGAGCGCCGCGCAGCACGAATGACGGTGACGCGGCGCGGGCCGATGCGCGTGCGCTGCGCGCCGATCGCGCGGGCGCGTCCCGCTGCCGTATCGATGCCGTATCGCTGCGCGACGACGTCGCGCGAGGAGAGAGGAGAGCATGAAAGCCCTGTTGTGTACCGCATTCGGCCCGATCGACCGCTTGCGCATCGAGGACGTCGCGGTTCCCGAACCGGCCGCCGGCCAGGTGCGGATTCGCGTGAAGGCGGCGTCGCTCAACTTCCCCGATGCGCTGATCGTCCAGGGGCTCTATCAGGTAAAGCCGGCGCTGCCGTTCTCGCCCGGCGCGGAATTCGCCGGCGTGATCGACGCGGTCGGCGACGGCGTGAGCGCCTGGCGGCCCGGCGACGAGGTGGTCGCGTTCACCGGTCATGGCGGTTTCGCGGAGCATTGCGTGGCCGACGTGCAGCAGATCGCGGCGCTGCCGCCGGGGATGACGTTCGAGCAGGGCGCGGCGCTCGTGCTGGCCTACGGCACGTCGCTGCATGCGCTGCAGCAGCGCGCGCGCCTGCAGCAGGGCGAGACGCTGCTGGTGCTGGGCGCGGCCGGCGGCGTCGGGCTGGCCGCGATCGAGATCGCGAAGGCGCTGGGCGCACGCGTGATCGCGGCCGCGTCGAGCGCGGACAAACTCGCGCTGTGCCGCGCGGCCGGCGCCGACGACACGCTCGACTATGCAACCGAGGACCTGCGGCGTCGTGTCGACGAACTGACCGGCGGACGCGGCGCGGACGTCGTCTACGATCCGGTCGGCGGCGCGTACAGCGAGGCGGCGCTGCGCGCGACCGCGTGGCGCGGCCGGTTCCTCGTGGTCGGCTTCGCGGCCGGCGAGATTCCGAAGATCGCGCTGAACCTCGCGCTGCTCAAGGAGCGCGACATCCTGGGCGTGTTCTGGGGCGACGCGGTGCGGCGCGACCCCGCGCAGCATGCGGCGAACATGCGCCAGCTCGCGCAATGGTTCGCGGCCGGCAAGGTGCGGCCCGCGATCACCGAGCGCGTGCCGCTCGCGGGCGCGGCCGACGCGATCGCGCGCATGGCGAGCCGGCAGGTGAAGGGCAAGGTCGTGATCCTGCCGGACGCGTGACGACGCCGGCGCGGCATCATGCGGCGGCGGCCCGAGCGGGCGCCGCTTTCGAGCGGATTTCTTTCGTGTGACGTTACCGGAGTCGTTGAGCATGCAACCCCTGTCGAATCTGCAACCCGCCGTCGCGGCATCGCTCGCGACGTGGCACGCGATGCTCGCGCGCAAGGATTTCAGCGAACTCGACACGATCGTCCATCCGGACGCCGTGTTCCGCTCGCCGATGGCGTTCAAGCCGTACGGACCGGCGCCCGCGCTGCTGCTGGCGCTGCGCACGGTGCTCACGATCCTCGAGAACTTCGAATACCACCGCGCGTTCGCCGACGACGACGGCACGAGCGTCGTGCTGGAATTCAGTGCGACGGTCGGCGACAAGCGGCTGAAGGGGATCGACATGATCCGCTTCGACGTCGACGGGCGGATCGTCGAATTCGAGGTGATGATCCGGCCGTTCAATGCGCTGCAGGCGCTCGGCGCGGCAATGGGCGCGCGGCTCGGGCAGCAGTTGCCGGGGTTCAAGATCGGCGGGTGAGCGGCGGGCCGCCGGCCGGCGCGGAAAATGTCGCCGGCGCAACGCGACGGTCGCGCGCGCGTGCGGCGCCGGCCGGGCGCGCGTCAGTGAGTCTTGATCCTGACGCTGTAGCCCGCATCCTCGAACGCGACGACGAATTCCTCGGGGAACAGCCACGACTCGACCTTCACGTGCGACGTCGCGCAATCGATCTCGACCTTGGCGTCGGGATCGACGCGCCAGATTTCATGTTCGACCGCGCGGGCGGTATCGTCGTCGAGCGAGTGGTCCAGTACGAATTCCATGATCAATTTCCTGTTTTGACGGCCGCGTTCACACGCGCGAGAGCGGCCGGTTGGCGAACGAAGCCGATGACGTCGACGGGATCGGACAACATGGGTCGACGATACGCGCGATCGCGTCGAACGATAAGCCGGCATGCGCGTGACGCACTGTCGCCCGTTGATCAACGAATCCGGTGAAGCGTGGGCGAACGGGCTTCCGGAGTGCGAAAGATGCATTGCAGCCAAGATCGACTTGGCTCGCGGCGATGCGCGGCTCGCTTCGCGCCAGTGAATTGCCGATGCAGCAAGTACCGTTCCGCGCGATCGATGTTGCACGACACGGCACCGCATCACACCACGTACCACGCACAACGCAACGCGCTCCGCACCACGCACCACGCACCACGCATAACGCGCAACGCGCTCCGCGCTCCGCGCATCACGCATCACGCATCGAGCAACGCCACCGCATCGGCCGCGATCATCGCGAGGTGATTCGCGGGCCGCGGCCGGCCGGTCGGACGAAACACGGCCTCGCCCTGCACGATGGCGCGGCCCGAATACGCGCACCGTCCGTCGCGCCGGGCGACCGCGCGGCGCCATTTCTGTTCGCCGTAGTGCAGGCGGCCGCTTTCGACCCAGCGGACCAGCAGCGATTCGTGCGACCACTCCAGCAGCGTGACGTGAACCTGGCTGCGACCGGGTGACGAGATGCGCGGCGCGATGCCGACGGAAGAGACGGTCAGCATGATCGATTGCTTTCGGCGCGACCGCCGCGGCGCCGATCCGCATCGCGCGGCAACGAACGGCACTGCATCGGCCGCCCGGTGCGGCGCCGGAGTTCGTGAGTTACGCTGAATGCCATTGCCAGTCTCCTGCCGGCCGGCGAGGCCGGCGCGGGGTCGATCGAGGCCGCGCGCGCTCGACGCGGCGGGTTCGGGATGCGTCGACGGAGCGGGTGCGCAGTACATACCGCTCGCAGCGCCGACGAACGCCCAGTGTAAAAGCGCATGCCGGGCCACCGGAAGGCGCGCGAACAAGAACACGGTGTTGCCCGATATCGAACACGGGCGTGTGTGCCTGCGGCCGTACCACGGCATCAAGGGCGCGTATCCGGCGCCGCGCCGCGCGCCATCGCGTGCGGCATCGGGCGCACCGTGACCGTGCAGGTCCTGCCCGCCGCGAGGAAGCCGTCGCGCGGCATACCGTCCAGCCGGATCCGGACCGGCACCCGCTGCGCGAGCCGCACCCACGTGAAGATCGGGTTGACGTCGGCGAGCAGCGTCGCGCCGGCCGGATTGTCGCGATCGCTGATGCCGCGCGCGACGCTTTCGACGTGTCCGGTGAGCGACGGCCCGCCGGACAGCAGCCGGATCGCCGGCATCATCAGGATCACGACCGTCACCATCGCCATGCGCGGCGCTGCCAGCTCCAGCCGCATCGACACGCCCACCGCCAGCACGACGGCGACGATGGTCTTCGCGACATGGATCAGGCGCGCGCCGTCGGTTCGGCCGTATTCGCGGCTCATGCCGAGCAGCATGCGAGCGAACGTCGCTGCGTTGACAGGCCTGGCTAGCGCGGGCTTGGTCGGCGGCATGGCGTGACGGCAGGACGGATCCGGCGGGACGGCGGCGACACGGTGGCGCGCATCGCGTCAAACGGAATCCGTCGACAGCATTTCGGCATGCAGCTCCTTGTCCGTGCCGGCGGACGACGGCGGATCGAGCAGCGCGATGCGCACGTGTTCGATGAACAGCTTCAGCTTGTTGCTCGCGTACGGATTGCGCGGATAGACCGCGTAGATCACTTCGTCCTGCGGTGCTTCATCGGCGAGCACGCGCACCAGCCGGCCGTCGCGCAGGCAGTCGTCCGCGATGTAGCGCGGCAGCATCGCGATGCCGATGCCTTGCACCGCGGCGTCGCACAGCGTTTCGCCGTTGTTGGACAGGAACACGCTGCCCGGGCTGATCGCGCGCGGCTTGCCGAGGCTGCCGGGCGTCGTGAACGTCCAGGTGGCCGACGGCGCCGTATGGCTGTAGTTCAGGCAGCGGTGCTCGAGCAGCGCGTCGATCGAGTCCGGTTCGCCGTGAGCGGCGAGGTAGTCTGGACTGCAGACGACGACGCGCTCGCATGCGGCAACGCGGCGTGCGATCAGCGCGCTGTCGGGCAGTCGCGCGGAGCGGATCGCGACGTCGAAGCGCTCGACTTCGAGGTTCATCGTGCGATCGTCGGTGTCGAGCGTGACGCGCAGCTGCGGATGCGCGGCGGCGAAGGCCGCGACCGCCGGCCCGAGCAGGCGGCGAGTGAGACTCACCGGCGACGTGATGCGCAGCTCGCCGCACAGTCCGTGCGAGCGTTCCGCGATTTCCTCGGCGACGTCGACGAGCCGGCGCATCGATTCCGACGCGGCACGATAGAAGATCATGCCGTCTTCGGTCGGCGTTACGTTGCGGGTCGAGCGCATCAGCAGCTGCACGCCGAGCGTGCGCTCGAGGTCGCTGATGCGCTTGCTGACGACGGACTTCGACAGGCCGAGCCGGCGTGCGGATTCGGTGATGCTTTGCCGCTCGACGGCGAACAGGAAGGCCTGGATATCGTCTATGTTCAGGGATTTCATGATGCTGTCCGAGGGGCGTCGGGCATGAGTAAAGGGCGGCCGTTTGCTGCGCTGCCACGCATGCCGAGGCGATCGACGGGTGACGCGACGGCCGGCGGCCGGCGGCCGGCGGCGCGAATCGTGTGACGAAAGCGCGGCGCGCGGCGGCATTCGCCGAAACGGCTGCGACGCGTGGGAAACGCGACGCGCCGCCGGCATGTCGCGGCCGCGCGAACGACTTCGCGCGGCCGCGCTGCAACGCGGCGCGAACGGGCAGTTCGGGGGCGCGGCGGGTTACGCGAGCTTGATGCGAGTCCGATGCCGTTGGCAATCCGTATGAGTCCAAGCGTAGTGGAACGTGTCGCGTGTCGATAGCCGGGCCGGATGGTCCTCAGTGTTCCGTGCATGGAACGATCGATCGCGCCGCCGCCAGGGGCGGCGCGATCTGCGAATCGCTGCCGGTGCTTGCCGGCGCGGCGGCGGGCGTCAGGCGATCTGATCGAGGCGATAGACCTCCACCGTGTCGACGGCATCCCGGTCGCGGGCCTGGAACGCTGCGATGTGCGTGCGTATTCGTAACGGATCGGAGGGAATGCGTCGACGCAGGGTTGTGTCGCGGTTGCGACCGCCGGTATCCGGACGGTCACAACCGCACGAAACGGCATGCGCCGTCGCGGCTCAGCTCTTGTCGTACGAGAACTGGATGCCCGCGGTGCCGCCGGTTTCGATGAACAGGTTGATGAACGCGGGGACGGTT
>NZ_CAJPGY010000067.1:0-25122 GCF_905339915.1 Burkholderia sp. BCC1985 | reverse complement strand
GGGGGGGGGGGGGGGGGGGGGCCGTGGGCGACTGGCGACTGACCGCAATCGTGCGGTGCATCGAGGGGGAACGGTAGCGAGCCGGACGCTACGCTGCGCCGTGGCGACTTCGCGGTGTCGTGCCGGCAGCATCGTTCCGCGTAGCCGGTCAAACCCGCCGGCGAAGCGAAAGGGAGCTGGCCGGCATCACCGGCCAGCGCAGCGCAGCCCGCGAGAACGGGCTTGCGCCGCCAGCGTTACGACTGGACGAACGCCAGCAGGTCGGCGTTCAGCACATCGGCGTTGACCGTCAGCATCCCGTGCGAATAGCCCGGATACGTCTTCAGCGTGCCGTTCTTCAGCAGCTTGACCGACTTCAGCGCCGAATCGGCGATCGGCACGATCTGGTCGTCTTCGCCGTGCAGCACGAGCGTCGGCACGGAGATCGACCGCAGGTCTTCGGTCTGGTCCGTTTCCGAGAACGCCTTGATGCCTTCGTAGTGCGCCTTCGCGCTGCCGATCATGCCCTGGCGCCACCAGTTCTGGATCACGCCCGGATGCACCGTCGCGCCCGGCCGGTTGAAGCCGTAGAACGGGCCCGACGGCACGTCGAGGAAGAACTGCGCGCGATTGTCGGCAAGCGCCTTGCGGAAGCCGTCGAAGACCTCGAGCGGCAGGCCTTCCGGGTTCGCGTCGGTCTTCAGCATCAGCGGCGGCACCGCGCTGACCAGCACCGCCTTCGCGACGCGGCCTGCCGGCTCGCCGTGGCGGGCCACGTAGCGCGCGACTTCGCCGCCGCCGGTCGAGTGGCCGATATGGACCGCGTTGCGCAGGTCGAGCGCTTCGGCCACCGCGAACGCGTCCGCCGCGTAGTGATCCATGTCGTGGCCGTCGGAAACCTGCGCCGACCGGCCGTGGCCGCGACGATCGTGCGCGACCACGCGATAGCCCTTCTGAACGAAGAACAGCAGTTGGGCATCCCAGTCGTCGGAAGACAGCGGCCAGCCGTGGTGGAACATGATCGGCTGCGCATCCTTCGGGCCCCAGTCCTTGTAGAAGATGTCGACGCTGTCCTTCGTGGTGATGTAAGGCATGGCTTCAGGCTCCTTTGGGGTAGGTGAACGTCACGTGCCGGCCGGCCACCCGGGCGGATGTCGGTGTCGAACTGCGGCGCGGCGGCACACCGCGCCGGTCGATGCGGCACCTGAGTGTTGTAACGGAAAACCGCGACCGTGTCATGAAGCCAATTGCATACCGCCGTGTATCGGTTCTCCGCGGGCAACGACGATGTGTGGCGCGAACGACCATGCCGCGTTCGTCACCGGTCCGGACGGGCGCAACCTCGAAGCGATGTGCTCGCATCCCGAGGCTTGACCGCTCAACGCAACTAACCGCACGACTTCGCACGCCCCAACCCTCGTGCCTCAACCGTCCGTCGACACGGTCACCGCCTCCCACGCGCGCATGTCGTCTTCCAGCGCCGGCCATTTGGCGCGCACGAGCCGAAGCGCATCGCTGCCGAGCAACAGATGGGCCGGCGGATGGTCCGCCTCGATGACCGCGAGCATGGCACGCGCGGCCTTCACGGGATCGCCCAACTGACGGCCGCTGTTCTCCTCGCGCGCGTGACGGATCGGCTCGAAGAGCGCGTCGTAATCGGCGATCGAGCGCGGCGTGCGCGTCATCGAGCGGCCGGCCCAGTCGGTGCGGAACGAGCCCGGCGCCACGGCGGTCACCGCGATGCCGAACGGCTCCAGCTCCTTGCCGAGCGTGTCGGAAATCCCTTCCAGCGCGAACTTGCTGCCGCAGTAATAGGCAATGCCGGGCATCGTGATGTGGCCGCCCATCGACGTGATGTTCAGGATGCGGCCGCGCCGGCGTGCGCGCATGAACGGCACGACGGCCTTCATCATCGCGACGGCGCCGAATACGTTCACGTCGAACTGTCGGCGCATCTCCGACAGCGGCGACTCCTCCATGATGCCTTCGTGCCCGTAACCGGCGTTGTTCACCAGCACGTCGACGGGCCCGACGCTCGACTCGATCTCCGCGACGACGCCGTCGATGCGCTCGAAGTCGGTCACGTCGAGCACGCGCCCGATGGCCGCATGCGGGGACAGCGCTTCGAACGCCCGCTTCGCCGCTTCGCTTCTCACGGTGCCGACCACCGTATGACCCGCGGCCAGCGCCGCTTGTGCAAGCGCGCGGCCGAAGCCGCTGCTGACGCCGGTGATGAGCATGATAGTGCCGGATGCCATGTGAGCTTCTCCCGAATGTCGATCGAAGCATGCATACTAGTCTGACGATCTACGTAAACTAAGCCCGGTTCCGCTGATTTTCTTGCACAAAACTATGAGCACCGCGCCCTCTTCGTCCCGATCGCCGCAGCTGCCCGCGCGCAGCCGCCAACACCTGATCGCGTTGCTGCATGCATTGGCGCCGGACGAAGGCTACAACCTGACCGCACTGCCGAGCGTGCGCATCCTGCGCTCGAACCGCGCGCTGTCGCGCACGCCGGTGCTGTACGACCCGGGCATCGTGATCGTCTGCCAGGGCAGCAAGCGCGGCTATTTCGGCGGCGAACGCTACCTGTATGACGAGGCCCACTACCTGGCCGTAGCGGTGCCCGTGCCGTTCAGCATGGAAACCGACGCAACGGCGGCGCACCCGCTGCTCGCGCTGTATCTGCACCTCGATTTCCCGATGGCCGCCGAACTGGCCGCGCAGATCGACCGCGAAGGGATCGCCGAACCCGCGCAGGCGCCGAGAAGCATGATGTCGACGCCGATGGACGACGCGATGCAGGCGACCGTGCTGCGTTTCGTCGAGGCGCTGCACCGGCCGCTCGAAGCGGCGGTGCTCGGCCGCGGGTTGCTGCGCGAACTGTATTTCCGCGTGCTCACCGGCGCGCAGGGCAGCGCCATGCGCAACGCGCTGGCGATGCGCGGACAGTTCGGCCGGATCGGCCGTTCGCTGCGCCTGATCCACGCCGACTACGCGCAATCGCTCGACGTCGCGCAACTGGCCGCGGAAGCCGGCATGAGCGTGCCGAGCTTCCATAGCCACTTCAAGGCGATCACGCAGGTGTCGCCGATGCAGTACCTGAAGTCGACGCGGCTGCATCAGGCGCGCTTGCTGATGGTGCGCCAGGACCTGACCGCGGAGGCGGCCGGCCATGCGGTCGGTTATGCGAGCCCGTCGCAGTTCAGCCGGGAATTCAAGCGGCTGTTCGGGCTCACGCCCGCGCAGGAGACGAAGCGCATGCGTGCGCAGTTCGCGATTCCGGCGGCGTTCGAGGATGCGGTGTTCGTGTCGTCACACTGAGCGACGCGGCGCGAGCGGCACGCGTGACTCGGCGGGCCCGAGGCCCCGTGCGTGAAACTAGTCGGGACGTGCACACTCTCCGCCCGCGGCATCGCGCACCAGACCCGCCAGCGATTTCAGGATGAACGCGGTCACGCCCCAGATGTCCTGCGTCTGATCCGCCCAGTACCAGGCGCCGGCGCGTTCGCCGTCGCCGTATTGCCGCGACAGATCGGGATTCAGCAGCGTCGAAAACGGAAACTCGAAAATCGCCTCGACTTCAGCGGGTGCGGCTTCCCATGCGGCCGTCTCCGGCACGAAGCCGATCACGGGAAAAATGGCGTGATTGCGCTTTCTCGTTTTATGAATCGGCAGGCTTCCGATCATCCGCACCGCATCGGGCGCGAGGCCGATTTCCTCGAACGCCTCGCGCAGCGCAGTCGCGCCGATGCTGGTGTCCGATTCCGCCGGACGTCCGCCGGGGAAACTTACGTGCGACGAGTATTCGCTGAGCCCCGACGATCGCTTGGTCAGCAGGATCGTCGGCTCGCGCCGCGTGACGATCGCAACCAGGACAGCGGAGAATTTCCACTGTCGGTCGTTGTCCGCGAGGTAGAGCTGCGCCGTCGGCCACGGCGTGTCGGCCGGGATCAGCAGGTTTTCCACGCCGCGTGCGAGCATTTCCAGCATGGATTGCGGTGAAGCGGTGCCCGCCGATGCGTTCGCGAATCCACCCCCGGTTTTCAGGTGGCTTCCGTCGGATGCCATGTCTTCCTCCTGCATGCAGGATGCTGCAAGCGTTGAGCGACACGGAACCCGACCTGTGTTGCATGGGCACGGCGTCGTTGTGTTTGAACCGGACGGTTCCGGATTCGCAGGCGGCCGCCGGCTCCGGCGAAAAAATTGGCGCGATCGTTGCGAAAATTCGCGTGGCCGGGCCGAAGCGGAGAACCCTGATGATGCACGAAAATTGAAATGCCGAGCGACCGCGCATCGATCGATGCACTCGGTCCGGCAGAATGCAGGATCGTGCCGAAGCATCCCGACATCCGGGCGATGCTCGCGCGCCCCGACCAGCACGCCCCTCTCACACGAGATCGAGATGACCCAGTACGCGTTCCGCCTGCTCAATGTATTCGCCGAATCCACCTTCGGCGGCAATCCGCTATGCGTGTTCGAAGATGCGCGCGGCATGGACGACGCGACCATGCAGGCACTGGCCGTGCAGTTCAACCTGTCGGAAACGACGTTCGTGCTGCCGTCGGCGCATGCGCATGCCCGCGTGCGCATCTTCACGCCCGGCCATGAAATGGCGTTCGCGGGCCACCCGACGCTCGGAACCGCGCATGTCGCGCGCGACCTGCTGAAGGCAGGCGACACACTCGCACTCGAATTCAAGGCCGGCGTGGTCGACGTCAAAGCCGGCGACGACGTGTGGACGTTCACCGCCCCGCATGCGGGCATGCCGAAAACGGCGCCTTGCGCGTTGCCCGATACCGACACGGCGGCCATGCTGGGACTGACGACGGACGATTTCCTCGCACCGCCGCTTTGGGTCGACACCGGCGCGGACCAACTGCTGGTCGCCGTCAGGAACCCCGCCGCCGTGCGCCGCGCCCGGCCCGACAGCGCCTGCCTCGAGCGCTGGCCGACCAACAGCCTCGGTCGAAAGACCGCCTATGTGTTCGCGTTCGACCCGCATCGTCCCGGGAAAGTGGTCTCCCGCTATTTCTTTGCGAAACAGGGCGGCGGGATTTTCGAAGACCCGGGCACGGGGTCGGCCTGCGCGAATCTCGGCGGCTGGCTGCTTGCGGCCCATCACGCGCTGCCCGCCGCGTTTGAGGTCGAACAGGGCGAAGCCGTCGGCCGGCCTTGCCTGCTGCGGTTGTCGGTCAGCTCGAACGGTGAAATCAGCGTCGGCGGTCGCGTGGTCGAGCTCGGACGCGGCGTCATCAACGTGTAGACGCAACGACCTGCGACGCCGGACGCGCGCGCGACACGCCGCCATCCATGCGTCGTGCGTGCTGCGGGCCGGCGCGGGAGCGATCGACGGCCGGGGCATCGACGCACGCCAGGCGTCGCCGCGCTTGCCATGCTGCACCCATCGCCCGCCCGAGCCGATCGCCGACATCAACGACCCGGCCGCCGAAATCGCGCACACGTCGTGCGCCGCCTGCAACGCGTGCTTCGGCACGGCAGCCGTGTAGCCGCTCGTCGAGCGCGCGTAGGGCATGAGCAGCAGCGCTTCCATCACATGCTCGCGCATCTGGCCGAACCGCTCGCGCGGTTCGTGATCCTCGCGGCTGCACCCGATCGGCTTCGCGAATACGACCGGGCGCGGCAACCGTCATTGCGCCGGGTCTTTCAGTTCGATCAGCAGATCCTTCGCCGCGACTCGCTCGCCCGGCTTCACATGCACGGCCGCGATCTCGCAGTCGCGCTCCGCCGCGATGTGCGTTTCCATCTTCATCGCCTCGAGCGCGATCAGCGTCGTGCCGGCCGACACACGCTGCCCCGGCTGCACGGCCACCGTGACCACCGAGCCCGGCATCGGCGCGGCGACATGCAGCGGATTGGCCGGATCGGCACGCTGCAGGCCATGACGCTCGTTGCCCGCCTGCACGACGCTCTTCTGCTCGACCAGCGCGGAACGCGACTGGCCGTTCAGTTCGAACAGCACCTTCACGATACCGTCCTGCGCGTCGGCGTGCTGGCCCTGCAGCGACACGAGCAGCGTCTTGCCCGGCTCGATGTCGATCGCCACTTCTTCCTGCGGCTGCAGCCCGTACAGGAACGCCGGCGTCGGCACGACCGACGTGTCGCTGTAGGCACGCACGTGCGCGTAATAGTCGACCGTCTGCTTCGGATACATCAGGTAGGACGCGAGCTGCCGGTCGTCGAGCGGGCGCTCGCACGCGGTCTCGGCCTGCTTGCGTGCCGCGTCGAGGTCGACCGGCGGAAGCTGGTCGCCGGGACGATACGGCGCCGGCGGTTCGCTCTTGAGCACCTTGCGCGACAACTCGGCCGGGAAGCCGTCGGGCGGGAAACCCAGCTCGCCCTTGAACAGCGACACGACCGACTCGGGGAACGCGATGTCCTTGTCCGGATTGCGCACGTCGTCCACGCCGAGGTCGTTCGCGACCATCATCAGCGCCATGTCGCCGACCACCTTCGACGTCGGCGTGACCTTCACGATGTCGCCGAACAGGCGATTGACGTCCGCATACGCGCGCGACACCTCGGTCCAGCGATGATCGATGCCGAGCGAGCGCGCCTGCTCGCGCAGGTTCGTGTACTGGCCGCCGGGCATCTCGTGACGGTAGACGTCGGCCGTGCCCGCGCGGATCTCCGATTCGAACGGCGCGTAATAACGGCGCACGCCTTCCCAGTACATCGACGCTTCGTGCAGGCGGTCCTGATCCAGCCCGGGATCGCGCTCGCTGCCGGCCAGCGCCGCCGCGATGCTCGACAGGTTCGGCTGCGACGTGAGCCCGCTCATCGCGTCGAGCGCGCCGTCCACCGCGTCGCAGCCCGCACCGACCGCCGCGAGCACCGACGCCGCGGCGATCCCGCTCGTGTCGTGCGTATGGAAATGCACGGGCAGCCCGGTTTCTTCCTTGAGCGCCTTCACGAGCGTCGCGACCGCCTGCGGGCGGCAGATACCGGCCATGTCCTTGATGCCGAGCACGTGCACGCCGGCCCGCTGCAGCTCGCGCGCGATGCCGACGTAATACTTGAGGTCGTATTTCGAGCGCGACGTGTCGAACAGGTCACCGGTGTAGCAGATCGCGCCTTCGCAGAGCATCCCGCTCTCGCCGACCGCATCGATCGCCACGCGCATGTTGCGCACCCAGTTCAGAGAGTCGAACACGCGGAACACGTCGACGCCCGCGCTCGCGGCCTGCTGCACGAAGAAGCGCACGACGTTGTCCGCGTAGTTCGTGTAGCCGACTGCGTTCGAGCCGCGCAGCAGCATCTGGAACAGGATGTTCGGCACGCGCTCGCGCAGCAGCGCGAGCCGCTCCCACGGGTCTTCCTTCAGGAAGCGCAGCGCGACGTCGAAGGTCGCGCCGCCCCAGCATTCGAGCGAGAACAGCTGCGACAGCTCGCGTGCGTAGAACGGCGCGATCGGCAGCATGTCGGCCGTGCGCATGCGCGTCGCGAACAGCGACTGGTGCGCATCGCGCATCGTCGTGTCGGTCAGCAGCACCTGCTTCTGGTCGAGCATCCAGCGCGCGAACTTCTCGGGGCCGAGCTCGCGCAGTCGATCGCGCGTGCCGGCCGGAATCGCCACCGCCGTATCGACCTTCGGCAGCACGGGTTTCGGCAGCGGCAATGCCGGCAGCGTGCGGCCGTTCATCTCCGCATTGCCGTTCACGTTCAGCTCGCCGAGATAGCGCAGCAGCTTCGTCGCGCGATCGCCGCGCTTCGCGAATGCGAGCAGCTCCGGCGTCCTGTCGATGAAGCGCGTCGTCACGTCGCCCGCGATGAAGGCCTGGTGATTGATCACGTTCTCGAGGAACTGCAGGTTCGACGTGACGCCGCGAATCCGGAACTCGCGCAGCGCGCGATCCATCCGGTGAATCGATTCGGCGGCCGTCGGCGCCCAGGTCGTCACCTTGACCAGCAGCGAGTCGTAATACGGCGTGATCACCGCGCCGCCGTAGGCGGTGCCGGCGTCGAGGCGCACGCCGAAGCCCGCCGCGCTGCGATAGGCCGTGAGCCGCCCGTAGTCGGGCAGGAAGTCATTCTCCGGATCCTCGGTCGTGATCCGGCATTGCAACGCGTTGCCATTCAGCGGAATCGCCTGCTGCTCCGGCACGCCGGCCGCGCGCGCGACGAGCGCACCCTCGCCGTCCGTCGCGTCCTCCGCGAGGCCGATCCGGCCGCCTTCGGTGATGCGGATCTGCGCCTTCACGATGTCGATACCGGTGATCATCTCGGTCACCGTATGCTCGACCTGGATACGCGGGTTCACCTCGATGAAATAGAACTGGCCGGTGTCGGCGTCCATCAGGAACTCGACGGTGCCGGCATGCGTGTACCCGACCGCGCGCATCAGGCGCAGCGCCGATTCGCACAACGCCTGCCGGCCGTCGTGATCGAGATACGGCGCCGGTGCGCGTTCGACGACCTTCTGGTTGCGCCGCTGCACCGTGCAGTCGCGCTCGTACAGATGCACGACCGTGCCGTGCAGGTCGCCGAGCACCTGCACCTCGACGTGCCGCGCATTGCGTACGAGCTTCTCGACGTACACCTCGTCGTTGCCGAACGCGGCCAGCGCCTCCCGGCGCGCGACAGGCAGCAGTGTTTCGAGGTCCTGATCGTTTTCCAGTACGCGCATCCCGCGTCCGCCGCCGCCCCAGCTCGCCTTCAGCATCAGTGGATAGCCGACTTGCGCGGCCAGCGCGCGGCATACGTCGAGATCGTCCGGCAACGGCGCGGTCGCGGGCATCACGGGCACGCCGGCGGCGATCGCCGCATTGCGCGCGGCCACCTTGTTGCCGAGCGTGCGCATCACGTCCGGCGACGGGCCGATCCAGCGAATGCCGGCGTCGATCACGGCCTGCGCGAAATCAGGGTTCTCGGACAGGAAGCCGTAGCCCGGATGGATCGCGTCGACCTTTGCCTGCCGCGCGACGCGCAGGATGTCGTCGATGTCGAGATACGCGGCGAGCGGCTTCTTGCCTTCGCCGATCAGGTAGCTCTCGTCCGCCTTGAAGCGATGCAGCGCGAGGCGGTCTTCCTTCGAATACACCGCCACCGTACGCATGTTCAGTTCGGCGGCGGCACGCATCACGCGGATCGAGATTTCCGAGCGGTTCGCGATCAGGATGGACTGGATGGGGGTAGGCGTCACGGCGGCCATGGATAGTGAATGGTTGAATTGAGTTCGCCGCCGCGCCGTGCTCCGCCCGCCTGCTTCATTGGGCGGCGTGCGGATCGTCGCGTCGGTCATTCGCGGTGCATCGTCGCGGCTTGCGCCAGTCGACATGTTCGCCAGATCGCCGGATAGCCGCTATCGACATCGCGACGACGAATAGCATCCAGCCGACCAACCGGAAATAAGGGACGGGCTCGCCGGCCGGTCCGGTCGTCGGTCGAAGCACGGCGAGCCCGTGGCACGAACCGCGCTCGCGACAGGATCAATCGCGGTGATCGAACAGCGGTGCGTGATCCATCCAGTCGTAGCCGGCCGTTCCCTTTGCCCACGCCCAGTTCGTATCGCGGCGGCGTTCACCGGACGATTCGCGCGTCGGCGCGGATCGATCTGCTTCCACCGCGCGTTCGCGCGCAACGCGACGCGCATCGTTCCTGGAAACCGTGTTTTCGTTTGCCGTAGTCAGTCATTGCATTCACCTTACGATTGAAAAGCGGGTCGCCTCTCGAACCGTGCGGTTCGTTTCGTCAGGAAAGACCGGTCAGACGAGAGGACATCGAACATGTCGTCTCGTAAAGGCAAAAAGCAGGCCACATGGAATATCACACGGACGGCGTTGATGGACGGGGCTCGGGCGCGCAGCCCGGCCTCGTACCGACTCAGATATGGAATCGAAGTTTCAATTCTGAAATCCCGCCAGCCGGGACCGGTCAGCCGAGCGGACCGATGGGCCAGGAGAAGTCAACGTCAATCGGGCCGGCATCGCACACCGCTGAGAAAGGATCCGAAATCGCCCTCCCGACGCGTCTCACCTCCATCAGATCCCGTGCGCGCTCAACCGCGCGCCGTACCAGCGCGAGAACCGGTCGACGTAAGCCTCGGTGAACGGCGAGAACACGCCCGGCGCATACGCAGGATCCTGGGTGCCCGCGTGCGTGATCTCGACGAGGTGCTTGTCTTGCGTATTCGTCGCGACCCATACCTCGGTCAGATCCGACAGCGTGTAATCGACGCCCTCGACCGCGTCGGCATGGACGAGCCATTTCGTGCGCACGAGCGTCTTGTCCGGTGCGAGCGGGATGATGTACGAAATCACCGCGTGGTCGCTCATCACGTGGGTCCACGAATTGTGCGTCCACAGATGCGTATCGCCGAGATCGCGCCGTTGCAGGTCGCCGAACAGCTTCGTGCTCGCCACCTTCGTGCTGATCGTCTGCGATTCGCCCGCGCCGGCGATCACGAGCTGCTGCGTCCTGAACTGCGTGACGGCATCCTCATCGAGCCATTCGACGGCCGAGCCGAGGAAGCCTTCGCGCGCCCAGTTCGCCTGGCAGCTGGCGTTGCGCGCCTGGTATTCCTCGAACGCCCGAAGCTGTTCGTCCGTGAGGTTTTCCGGGCAGAAGCCAAAATCCTCGGGCAGGAACGACGCGGTCAGCTCGGGATGGGTGCCCGCGCAGTGATAGCACTCGCGGTTGTTCTCGATCACCAGCTTCCAGTTGCCGTGCTCGACGATCTCCTGCTCGAACGCGATCTTTGTATGCCGCAGGTCGTACGGCGCGAAGCGCGGCGCCATCGTGTCCTCGAGCTTCGCGATGTCCTCGGGTGCATCGTCGTCGAGGCACACGAAGATGTGCGTGCCGATGATGCGCGTCTTCACCGGAATCAGGCTGCGGCAGGTCGTGTCGAAATCCTTGCCCATGTGCGTCGCGTGGCGCAGCGTGCCATCGAGGTCGTACGTCCATTGATGATAAGGACACACAAGCATTCCGACGGTCGACTTCCCCGCCTCCTTCAGGCGCGCGCCACGGTGACGGCACACGTTCCGGTAGGTTCGGACGTTCTCGTCGTCGTCGCGCACGATGAAGATCGACGACTTGCCGATGTCGACGGTCGACACGTCGCCGGGCTCCGGAACGTCGGCCGTCACGCCGACCAGGATCCAGTGCTTCCGGAAGAAGATCTCGACATCCGTTTCGAAGACGTCCTGACGGCCGAACAGTTCACCGGGCATCCCGTGGCCCGGTTGGCGGCTGCGGATCAGGTCGCCGTGCGCCTTGACTTGCACTTCGGACATCGTCTTTCTCCAATCCCAAGGTTCGTGAAATCGCGCGGCTTCGAATGTTCCGCGTCGATTTCAGTATTGGATCGATGAAAAAGAGCGTCAACGCGCTTTATTTTCGTTCTGGTATTACCTGGGATCATGCGAAGCGGACAGAGCGAAAATCGCCGCGAAAGTCTGCCGGCGTGCCTGCGTCAGTCCTGCCTGACGTCCGCGCGCAGCCAGTCGACGAGGCCGTCGATCGCCGGCGTGATCGTCTTCCCGTGCGGCACCACGATGTAATAGGCGTCCGTCATCTGCAAGGACACCACCGGCAACCGCACCAGTTCCCCGGCGTCGAGCAGGTCGTGGACGAGCCGCCCCCAGCCGAGCGCGACACCATGACCATAGCGGGCGGCATCGATCGCATCGGTATATAAGCTGCAGCGCAGCGCGTAATTCAACCGGTCGGGCCGGAAGCCGGCGGCATGGAACCACGCCTCCCACCCCATCCAGCCCTCGGACGTCGAATCGGACTCCACCAGCGCGACGGCGGCGAGTTCCGCCAGCGATTCCGGCGCGCCGTGCTGCCGCAGCCAGGCCGGCGAGCAGACGGGAAAGACTTCTTCGTCGAACAGGCGGATCGCGGTGCCGTCGGCCCAGCGACCGTTCCCATAGCGCACCGCGATGTCGATTTCGTTGTGGCGCAGATCGGCGGTGAACATCAGCGTCGCGAGACGCAACTGCAACTCGGGCTGCGCGGCCTTCAGCGCGGCGAGCCGCGGCAGCAGCCGGAAATGCGAGAACGCGGAGGTCGCCGCGAGGACGAGTTCCTGCCGGATCGGGCCGCTCGTCAGACGGTCGAACACGCCGGCGATCTTCTGCATCGACTCGGCCATCACCCGGTACAGCGCCGCACCCTCGTCGGTCAGTTCGATCGAGCGATGCAGCCGATGGAACAGGCGCGTGCCGAGCAGGTCCTCGAGGAACTTGATCTGCCGGCTCACCGCGGCCTGCGTGACGCCGAGTTCGTGCGCGGCCAGCGTGAAGCTGCCGAGGCGGGCGACCGCCTCGAACTCGACGAGCGCCGTCACGGACGGGATCAGACGGCGATAGCCTTTGGGGGTTGCGGACGCAGGTTTCATCTGACGAACGCGTGGTGCGGGGGCAGCGTGCTATTGACCGATCTCGACCCCGGCATCGAGCCAGCCGCGCATCATCACGCCGACCTCGTCGCCCAGCCACTTCCGGAACAGCCGGTATTCCTCGCGCGGCTGCGCATTCCGGTGCGTGATCAGATAGTGATGGCGATCGCGGAACACCAGCACGTCCTGTACCGGACGCACCAGGGTGCCTTGCTCGATCTGCCGGTGCACGAGGTGATGCCAGCCCAGCAGCGTCCCCTCGCCGGCCTCGGCCTGGGCGACGAGCAACCGGTAGTCGTTGCTTTCCAGATACTTGTTCTCGGTCAGCGTGTCGGTACCGTCGCCTTGCTGGAACCAGTTGCGCCACACGCGCCAGTCGACGTGCTCGCACACCTGCGCGCGGCCGAGCATCGACAGGTTCAGGGTCGGGCACGACAGCAGGTCCAGCGGCTTCAGCGACCGGCCGCGAAAATGGCGTTCGTGAAAGGACGGGCTGCAAACCGGATACACGATGTCGTGAAACAGCGGCTCGGCTTCGAACTCGGGCTCGCGCGGCGGGTTCTTCGTGATGATCACATCGGGCTCGATGAGCCCGTCGAGTTCCATGAAGTGTTCGGTGACGATCACGTTCAGCCGGATATCCGGAAACCGCTCGCGAAACGCGGGCAGCCGCGACGACAACCAGAGCGCCGAGAACGTATGCGACACGCAGATCATCAGCGCGTGCCTGTCGGTGCGGCGCACCGCCTCCGCCGCCTCGGCGATGTTCATGATCGACAGGTACGACGCGTTGTAGAGGACGCGCCCCGCATCCGTCAGCGCGATATGCCGGCCGGTGCGCTCGAACAGCGCGACGTCGAGCGAATCCTCGAGTTCCTTGATCTGCCGGCTGATCGCGGCCTGCGTCACGCACAGCACCTCGGCCGCCTGGGTGAAGCTCTCGTAGCGCGCCGCCGTCACGAAGCACCGCAGCGCGCGAAGCGACGGCATCTGCGCGAGAAGTCGGTCGGCAAACAATTGCTTCTTCAACATGGCTTTCACTCTCAAAACGGAGGTCGGATGCGGCGTCGGCGCACCCGTCGACGGCAGTCCCCATCGGCTGCCTGCGAGCAGGCTCATCGCAAACCTTTCGATTATCTGAATATTACGCTTGCGAGTCGGCCGGGCGGCGTCGCGATGACGTCATTCTCGATCGATTGTGCACTGCGTCGCCATTATCGGAAGCGATGATGGAGACGGCAAGGCGCACGGTGGTGCCGCCCATCCGCCCCCGCGCCAGGCCACTGCGCGGCGCGGGGGCGCAGCGCACCATACGCGATGCCGACGCGGCGTAGCGTCGTTCGTTCTGTCGCGCGCCGCGTGCGCCATTCTCGCCGGCCGAGCGGCCGCTGGCCATACTCGCGCGACATGGTGCAGGACAACATCGCAGCCGATCGGCGGCTCGACAAGCCGCCGAAACGGTTTCGCCGCAACCTGCAGCCTGGGCCGCGCGGCCCCGGGGTGCAGCGTGCGCGGCGCGCCCCACTTAGTCGAGCTTCAACCAGGTGGTCTTCAACTCGCAATATTGATCGTGTGCGTACACGGATTTGTCGCGGCCGCCGAACCCCGACTGCTTGAAGCCGCCGAACGGCGTCGACAGGTCGCCTTCGCCGAAGCAGTTCACCGTGACCGTCCCCACACGAATCCGCGCGGCGACCTTGTGCGCGCTGTTCACGTTGTCGGTCCACAGCGACGCGGCCAGCCCGTAGCACGTATCATTCGCGATCCGCACCGCGTCGTCGACGTCGTCGTATTCGATGAAGCACACGACCGGCCCGAACACCTCGTCGCGCGCGATGCGCATCTCCGGCGTCACCTGATCGAAGATCGTCGGCTCGACGAACCAGCCGCCCGTCTCCGCGAGGATCGCGCGCCCGCCGCATACCACGCGCGCGCCTTCCGCCTTCGCCTGTTCGATATGGCCGAGCACCTTCTCGTAATGCTTCTGTTCGATCAGCGCGCCGAGCTTCACGTCCGGATCGAGCGGATCGCCGGTCTTCCAGCCGGCGAGCACCGCCTGGACCTTCTCCAGCAGTTCCGCCTTGCGGCTCGACGGAACGAGGATCCGCGAGCCGGCGCTGCAGTTCTCGCCCATGTTCCAGAACGCGGCCGCAACTGCCTGCTCGGCCACCGCGTCGAGGTTCGCGACGTCCGGCAGGATGACCTGCGGATTCTTGCCGCCGCACTCGAGCACGACGCGCTTCAGGTTCGTATCGGCCGAGTAGTGCAGGAACCGCTTGCCGGTTGCGGTCGAACCGGTGAACGCGACGAGATCGACGTCCGGATGCCGGCCGATCGCCTCGCCGGCCTCGGCGCCGAACCCCGTGACGACGCTGAACACGCCCGGCGGCACGCCGGCTTCCATCGCGAGATCGGCGATGCGCAGCGTCGACAGCGACGTCTGCTCGGCCGGCTTCACGACCACGCTGTTGCCCACCGACAGCGCGGGGCCAATTTTCCATGCGAGCATCAGCGCCGGGAAATTCCACGGCAGCACCGCGCCGACGACGCCGATCGGCTCGCGCGTGATCATGCTCACGACACCCGCACCGGACGGCGACAACGCGTCGTAGCGCTTGTCCGTCACTTCCGCATGCCAGCGGATGCACGCGGCCGACTCGGGAATGTCGAGCCCCAGGCATTCGCCGATCGGCTTGCCGGCTTCCAGCGCCTCGAGCAGCGCGAGTTCCTCCGCGTGTTCGTCGATCAGCTGCGCGACGCGCAGCAGCACCGCCTTGCGATGCGCGGGTGCGGCCTTCGACCAGACGCCCGACTCGAACGCTTCGCGCGCGGCCGCGACCGCGCGATCGACGTCGCGGTCGCTACAGCGCGCCACTTCGGCAAGCACCTTGCCGGACGCCGGGTTGAGCGTCGCGAACGTCTCACCCGACGCTGCCGCGCTGCGCTGCCCCGCGATGAACGCACGACCGTCGAGCGACAACGCGTTCGCCTTCTGTTTCCAATCCTGATGGGTCGTCATGTCGTTTCCTCAAAAATCAAAGCTCGGCACCAGCCGAGAATTCCTTGGCCCAGATCGTCGCCGACACGGCCAGGTCGACGAGCGGCCGAACCGGCAGTGGACGCGGATGCGGCTGCTTCAGCAACTGCTGCACGAGGCTGTTCGATTCGCCGAGCGCGTATTCGGCGATCAGCTTGCCGGAGGCCGACCCGCGGCTCAGCCCGAGGCCGTTGCAGCCGATCGCCTCGTAGAGGCCGTCGTCGCGCCTGCCGAACAGCGCACCGTTGTTCGAGGACAGGCACAGCGGCCCGCCCCACGTATATTCGAGCTCGACGCCGCCGAGCATCGGGAAGCGGCGCTCGAACGAGCGCTGATGCAGATGCCGCGATTTCGCGAGATCGGCCTGCGACAGCTTCACGTCCGGCCGGAACGCGAAATGGTTGCGCACGCAAATGCGATCGGTGACCAGGCGCCGCACCGTCGTGCCCATCGGATCGGCCGGAATCAGCGCCCACGAGCGCGTGCCGCCGAGTCTCGCCACTTCGTCGGGGTTCATCGGGCGCGTGAGCGACGCGAACGTATAGACCGGCAGCAAACCGTTCGAATGCATGCCGAAGGTCGCCGCGTATGCGTTGGTGCACAGGATCACCTGCTTCGCGACGATCGTGCCGCCGGCGAAATGCAGTACGCGCGTGTCGCCGCGCGGTTCGATCCGCTTCACCGGGCTGAGCTCGAACACCGTCACGTTCGCCGGTTGCGTCGCCGCCAGCCCGCGCATCAGCGCCGCCGGCTGCACGGTGCTGCAGCCCGGCGTGAACAGCGCGCCCGTGTAGAACCCGGTGCCGGTCACGGCCTGGATCGCCGGCTGATCGAGCCATTCGAATGCTTCGCCGATGCGCGACAGCCCGTCGGCGAAATGCGCGAGCGCGGCCGCGCCCTTCCGGTTGACCGACGCGTGGAATTTGCCGTCGTCGCGCCAGTCGCAGTCGATGCCGAAACGCCGCACGATCTCGCGCACATAGTCGATGCCGTGCCGCTGAAACCGCACGTCCGCACGATCCTCGTCGATGCTGCGCGAGTAGCTTTCGCTGCTGATGTCGTGCGGCAGGTCGACGAAGAATCCGGAATTGCGCCCGGACGTGGTGCGGCCGATCCGGTCGGCCTCCACGAGCGCGATGGACGCACCGGGTGCCAGTTCCGCCAGCCGGCGCGCGGCACAAAGCCCGGTGATGCCGCCGCCGACGACGACCCAGTCGAACCGGCTGTCCGACTTGACGGTATTGGCGTCCGGTGCGGGCGGAAGACTCTCCCACCACCCGTTCATCCCGTCCGGCGCCGGAAACCGCGCGAATTCCAGAGTCGAGCCCATGACGGATTACCGGCCGTCGCGCAGCAGCGGCTTGACGAGCTTCGCGAACGCGTCGCGCTCGTCGCCCGACAACGCCCCGAGCGGCGCGCGCGCGACGCCGACCGGCAGCCCGGCCAGCTCGCAGCCGTAGCGCACGTACTGAATGAACTTGCCGCTGCGCTCGAGCAGTTCGAGCACCGGCAGAAGTTGGGCCATCAGCTTGCGACCGGTCGCGAAATCGCCGCGCTTCACGCATGCGTCGAACAGGTCGGTGTGCGCTTCCGGCAGGAAGTTCGATGCGCCGCCGACCCAGCTGCGCGCGCCCCACGCGAAGAACTCGAGCGCCTGGTCGTCCATCCCGCAGCTCAGCACGAGCCGGCCGCTGAAATGCGTCGACAGGTGATGCAGATGCGCGATGTCGCCGGTGCTTTCCTTCACCGCGACGAAGTTCTTGCGCTCGAGCAGCGTCTCGAGAATGTCGTCGCCGATTTCGGTGCCCGTGCGGGCCGGGAAGTTGTACAGCATGATCGGCATGTCGAGCGCGTCGTCGACCGCGAGCAGGTGCGCGAGCAGTTCCTGCTGCGTCGGCTGCGCGTAGTACGGCGCCGCCACCAGCAACGCGTTCAGTCCCGCGCGCTTCGCTTCGCGGCCGAGGCGCAGCACCTCCTTCGTCGTGGTCGCGTTGATGCCCGCGGTCAGGAACGTCTTGCCGCCGGCCGCAGCCGCGACCGTGTCGAACGTGCGCACGCGCTCGTCGAAGCTCAATGCGTAGTATTCGCCCGTCGTCCCGCCGATGCCCAGGCCGGATACCCGGCCCGCAAGATCGGCCGCATGCCGGCCCAGCAGTTCGTGGTTGATTTCGCCGTCCGCGTCGAACGGGGTGACCAGCGGAGTGTGTACGCCCTCGAAGCTCATTTTCGATTCCTCAATCAAGTGGTTGCACCAGGTTCCCGCCCGTCAGGCAGGAAACCGGCAATTCGACACAACGTCGTCGGTACGTCGCTGCATACGCGCAGCGACGCCGATCGATTCACTACGTGATCCGAACGATGTTCGAGGTTCAGACCGATTCCCGGATCAGGCGAACGCCTCCGCGTGCGCGTAGACGGGAAACTGGCTGCACAGGTCGCGCACGCGGGTCCGTACCGACCGCTCGACCGCTTCGTCGCCGCTTGGATTGCGCTCGAGCGCGGCCAGCACTGCCAGGATCAATTCGCCGATCTGCTCGAACTGCGCGGTTCCGAAGCCGCGCGTGGTGCCGGCCGGCGTGCCGAGCCGGATGCCGGACGTGACGGTCGGGTTTTCCGTATCGAACGGAATCCCGTTCTTGTTGCAGGTGATGCCCGCGCGCTCCAGTGCCTTCTCGGCCTGCGCGCCGGTGATGCGCCGGGCGCGCAGGTCGACCAGCAGCAGGTGGTTGTCGGTACCGCCCGTGACGAGCGTCAGGCCGCCGGCCGTCAGCACGCGCGCGAGCGCCTGCGCGTTGCGCAACATCTGCTCGATATAGCGGGTGAATTCCGGCCGAAGCGCTTCCGCAAAGGCCACTGCCTTGCCGGCGACGACATGCATCAGCGGCCCGCCCTGCAACCCCGGAAACACCGCCGAATCGATCTGCTTCGCGACCTCGGCGTGGTTCGTCAGGATGAAGCCGCCGCGCGGGCCGCGCAGCGTCTTGTGCGTGGTGGACGTCACCACGTCGGCGAACGGCACCGGGTTCTGATGCCGGCCGGCCGCGACGATGCCCGCGATGTGCGCCATGTCGACCATCAGCTTCGCATCGACGCTGTCGGCGATCTCGCGAAACGCGGCGAAGTCGAGCGCCCGCGGATACGCGGAGTAACCGGCGATGATCAGCTTCGGGCGATGCCGCTCGGCGAGCCGGCGCACGTCGTCGTAATCGATGCGCAGCGTGTCGCGGTTCACGCCGTACTGCACCGCGTTGAACCACTTCCCCGACAGCGCGGGCCGCGCGCCGTGCGTAAGGTGGCCGCCCGCATCGAGCGACATGCCCATCACCGTGTCGCCCGGCTTGACGAGCGCGAGCATCACCGCGCCGTTGGCCTGCGCGCCCGAATGCGGCTGGACGTTGGCGTGGCTCGCGTCGAACAGCGCGCACGCGCGATCGATTGCGAGCGCCTCGATCCGGTCGACATGGTCGCAACCGCCGTAGTACCGCCGCGACGGATAGCCTTCCGCGTACTTGTTCGTCAGCACGGTGCCCTGTGCTTCCAGCACCGCCGCCGACGCGATGTTTTCAGATGCGATCAGTTCGATCTGGGTTTGCTGGCGACGCAGCTCCAGCGCGATCTCCGACGCGATCACCGGATCCCGGCTCTGAAGCGTTTCGGAAAAAAAGCGGGCGTTCTCGTTCACTTGCTGACTCCGCGACGCGATTCGTGACATGCTGCATGGACTGCGCGTACCGCACATCGCGAGGCCGGCGCCATCGTTGCGGCTCCGCCCCATCGGCTTCGGGCGATACGCCCCGCCGGTTCGCGCGGACGACGCCGATCGCATCGTCTGCGCCACCGGGGCGCGGCTTTACTGCTGCAGCCAGGCCTTGAGCTTCTCCGGGTGTGCATCGACGAACTTCTTCGCGGCGCTCGCGTAGTCGTTCGTGCTGTTCCCCTCGAACTCGATCGCCTCGACATCGGCCAGCGTCAGCTTCAGGTGCTTGAAGAACACGTCGGCGCGCGGGAACTTGCCCGCGAACTTCTTCGACGCGAACGCATGAATCTGCTCTTCGCCGCCCAGCGTGCCCTTCGGATCCTTCAGGTAACGCATCTGCCACTTCTGGAACAGCCAGTGCGGGCTCCAGACCGTCGCGACGATCCACTGCTTCGACTGGTACGCACGCGACACGCTCGCCAGCATGCCGGCCTCGCTCGACGCCTGAAGGTTGTAGCCGTCCAGGTTGTACGCCTTGATGGTCTTCTCGGATGCCTGCATCAGGCCGCCGCCCGGCTCGATGCCCTGGATCGTGCCGTTCAGCTTGCTCTTGACTTCCGGCTTGCTCAGGTCGGCGATCGACGACAGCTCCGATTCCGGAATGTAGGTTGGCACCGCCCAGCCGTTCTTGCCGCCGGTGTAGATGATGCCGACGTCGTCCAGGTCGTTCTTGTACTTCGCGTAGTAGGTCCCGTGCGTGACCGGCAGCCAGCCCCCGACCATGATGTCGAGATCGCCACGCGCGACACCCTGGTACTGGATGCCGATGTCGGCCTGGACGAACTGCACTGGTTGCTTGAGCTGCGTCTCGAGCACGTACTTCGCGACGTTCGCCACCGCGAGCACGTCCGCCCAGTTGGTCACCGCGATCTTGACCGGCTCGGCCGCCGATGCCGCGCCCACACCTGCACTGCAGGCCACCACCGTCGATACCGCAAGTTTCGCCAGAAGCGACTTGAACGTATGGGTATTCATCTAGTACTCCTTTTTAATCACGCGAGTCTTTCAAGGGTGAGGAACGCCTTCGATCGGCGTTTCCGGTCTCCACGCACTGCTACACCGGTTCCGCCGCGGCACCGTGGCCGCGACGCTTCATCGTCCTTCAAATGCCTTCGACCGCCCTGTTCGTCAGGTGCGTGCCGCGCCACGCGGGCCGGCCTTGCCGGCGCGCACGATCGGCTTCTTCGCCTTCTTCTTCGCCTTCACGCCGAAGCTTTCCGTCAGGCGATCCAGTACGATCGCGAGCAGCACGACGCCCAGCCCGCCTTCGAAACCGATCCCGATGTCGAGACGCTGAATGCCGCTCAGCACGTATTCGCCGAGGCCGCCCGCGCCGATCATCGACGCAACCACCACCATCGACAGCGCCATCATGATCGTCTGGTTCACGCCGGCCATGATCGACGGCAGCGCGTTCGGCAGCTGGATCTTCCACAGCAGCTGCCAGTCGGTGCTGCCGAACGAGCGCCCTGCCTCGATCAGTTCCTCGCGGACCTGCCGGATGCCGAGCGTCGTCAGCCGCACGACGGGCGGCATCGCGAACACGATCGTCGCGATCACCGCCGGCACGCGTCCGAGCCCGAACAGGATCACGGCCGGGATCAGGTACACGAACGCGGGCATCGTCTGCATGAAGTCGAGCAGCGAGCGCAGGATCATGCCGATCCGGTTGTTGCGCGCGCCCCAGATCCCCAGCGGGACGCCGATCACGAGGCTGAAGAAGGTCGCCGCGGTGACGAGCGCGAGCGTCGATACCGTCTGTGCCCACAAGCCCATGTAATGGATGACGAGCAGCGCGAGGCCGACGAAGATCGAGAACGCGATGCCGCGGCGCCACAGCGCGAGCCCCACCATGATCACGACCATCGCGATGAACGGCACGGCGGCGAGACCGTCTTCGAGCAGTTTCACGACCGCGCCGAGCCCCGCCGAAAACGTGTCGAAACCACCGCGGAAATGCAGAAACAGAAAGTTGACGAAGTCTTCCGCGAACTTCCCGATCACCGACGCGTTCATGCTGCCCTCCGTTGCATCATCTGCTTGAGTATCGTCCGGCAGGACACGACGCCCGCCAGTTGTCCCGCCGCGTCCGTCACCGGCACGTCGTGCTGCCGGGTCAGCGCGATCGACGCGAGCCGATGCAGATCCGTATCGATCGACACCGCATGGAAGTCGGGCAGGAATGCCTCGCGAATCGGCCGGGCACCGGACCGGTGCAGTGTGGCGGCCGTCACGCAGCCGAGGTAATGGCCGGCCTCGTCGCACACGTAGCCGCATTCCGCGCCGCTGTCGATCAACCGGTTCAGGTAGCGGTCGGACGACGTGCCCGCGTCGCACTGAATCAGCCCGCGCTCGATCTTCGTCAGCAGGCTCGACGCCTTCAGGAAGCGCGATACGTCGACATTGCGGAAGAAGTCCTGCACGTAGGCGTCCGCCGGTGTCTGGATCAGTTCGGCCGGCGTGCCGACCTGGATCAGGCAGCCGTCCTTCATGATGCCGATGCGGCCGCCGATCTTCACCGCCTCCTCGATATCGTGGGAGATGAACACGATCGTGCGCTGCTCTTCCTTCTGCAGGCGCAGCAGCTCGTTCTGCATTTCGAAGCGGATCAGCGGATCGAGCGCGGAGAATGCCTCGTCCATCAGCAGGACCGACGGGTTCACCGCGAGTGCGCGGGCAAGGCCCACGCGCTGCTGCATGCCGCCGGACAACTCGCTCGGCAGCAGCTTCTCGTACGACCCGAGCCCGACGCGCTCCAGCGCGGCACGCGCGACCTCGTAGCGCTGCGCTTTCTTGATCCCCGCGACCTCGAGCCCGTACGCGATGTTGTCGAGCACGGTCCGGTTCGGCAGCAGCGCGAACGACTGGAACACCATCGCCATCTTCCGGCGTCGAACGTCGCGCAATTCCGGCGTCGACATCGGTGCGATGTCGCGGCCTTCGAGCACGACCTGCCCGGACGTCGGTTCGATCAGCCGGTTGAGCAGACGAACCAGCGTCGATTTGCCGGAGCCCGACAGCCCCATGATCACGAAGATCTCGCCGGCCCGCACGCTCAGGCTCACGTCGTCGACCGCCACCATGTTGCCGGTTTCGGCGAAGATCTCGTTGCGCCCGACGCCGCGCTTCATCAGCTCGATCGCACGCTCGGGCTTCGGACCGAAAATCTTCGACAGGTGCTTGACGGTCAGGATGTCGGTTCCGGTCGCGATACTCGACCGGGCGATCGACGGCGCGCCGTCGGTGGAGATTGCTCCGGGGGGAAGTACGTCGCCCGGTGCAAACGTCAGATTTGGGGCCATTCTGTCATCCCGACTAACTGGTAACGGAAACCGCGAACTCCGCACGTGTCGCCATCGATTGCCGGCTTGCTGCCGGAGCTCGATGCCGCGCTCGCGTGGTTGACGGCGCTGATTCAGTGACTGCAGCGTATCAATCCAATTTCGTCGCTCCAGATACATTTTCTGTGCGCTTTTCCATACCTTTGGTAATGCATCGAATGCGGGCAAAATGGCATGACTGCCCCGAAACCGTGCGAATGACGTGAAAACCAGTGCCGGTGCGGCTGTGCGGGATTGGACGAGAATTGCGCCGAGGCGGCGTGCGTGGCGTGCGCAGGGGTGCGCTAGGGGAAAATCCCGACGAGGGGACTTAAGGGAAACTACCAGGAAGACGCGCATTCGACGGCGCACATGGCCGTCGGGCCGGCTCTCGGCAGGGCGGCCCGGCAGATGCTCGCGATGTTCAAGCGTCCCTTGCCGCGGGACCTCGCGGCGCTCGACGCGTAAGCGCGTCGCGCAAAGCAAGCGGCCGCCCGAAGGCGGCCGCGCGAAGAGGCACTGATGCGCCGCTTACTTGCTGTAGTCGTACACCCCCCGCCCCGTCTTGCGCCCCAGCCGCCCTGCCGACACCATCTCGCGCAGCAGCGGGCACGCACGGTACTTCGTGTCGCCAAAGTCCTTCAGGAACACGTCCATCACCGCGAGACACACGTCGAGCCCGACGAGGTCGGCCAGCGCGAGCGGCCCGATCGGATGGTTCGCGCCGAGCTTCATCCCCGCGTCGATCTCCTCGGCCGACGCGATGCCTTCGGCCAGCACGAAGAACGCTTCGTTGATCATCGGCACGAGGATCCGGTTCACGACGAAGCCCGGCGCGTTGCGCACGCCGATCGGCGACTTGTCGAAACGCTCGGTCAGCGCGCGCACCGCCGACGCGGTCGCGTCGCTCGTCTGCAGCCCGCGGATGATCTCGACGAGCGGCATCAGCGGCACCGGGTTGAAGAAGTGCATGCCGACGAAGCGCGACGGATCGGCGAGCAGCGCCGCGAGCGACGTGATCGAGATCGACGACGTGTTGGTCGCGATGATCGCGTCGGGCCGCGCGACCGACTCGATCTGCTTCAGGATGCGGCTCTTCAGCTCGACGTTCTCGGTCGCGGCTTCGATCACGATGTCGACCGCGGCGAGCTTCGCGTAGTCGGTCGACGTCGTGATGCGCGCGAGCGCGGCGTCGCGTGCGCCGGCGTCGAGCTTATCCTTCGACACGAGCCGCTCGAGGCTGCCCTTCAGGGCGGCGACGCCCTTGTCGAGCGCCGCGTCGCTGACGTCGATCATCACGACGTTGAGTCCTGCAACGGCCGCGGTTTGCGCAATGCCGTTGCCCATGGTTCCGGCGCCCACGACGCCGACGGTTTCGATTGCCATGACGATTCCTGTGTATTCGGGTGCTGAGCGGTCGATTATCAGATGTTCTCGAAGATCGCCGCAATCCCCTGGCCGCCGCCGATACACATCGTCACGAGCGCGTAACGCCCGCCGATGCGCTTCAGCTCGTACAGCGCCTTGACCGTGATCAATGCGCCGGTCGCGCCGATCGGGTGACCGAGCGAAATGCCCGAGCCGTTCGGGTTGACCTTGGCCGGATCGAGGCCGAGCTCCTGCGTGACCGCGCACGCCTGCGCGGCGAACGCCTCGTTCGCCTCGATCACGTCGAGATCGGTGATCTTCAGGCCCGCGCGCTCGAGCGCCTTCTGCGTGGCCGGCACCGGGCCGATGCCCATGTACGCCGGATCGACGCCCGCGTGCGCGTACGCGACGAGACGCGCGAGCGGCTTCACGCCCTGCGCGCGCGCGGCATCCGCGCTCATCATCAGCACCGCGGCGGCCGCATCGTTGATCCCCGACGCGTTGCCGGCCGTCACCGTGCCGTCCTCCTTCACAAACACCGGCTTCAGCTTCGTGAAGTCGTCCGGGCCGGCGTCGTGACGCACGTGCTCGTCGGTGTCGAACGCGACCTCGCCCTTCTTCGTGCGGATCGAGATCGGCAGGATCTGGTCCTTGAAGCGGCCTTCGGCGATCGCGCGCGCCGCGCGACGATGCGATTCGAGCGCGAGCGCATCCTGCGCATCACGCGAAATGCCGTACTTTTTGGCGACGTTCTCTGCGGTCACGCCCATGTGGATCGTCTGGAACGGGTCATGCAGCGCGCCGAGCATCATGTCGACGAGCTTTGCGTCGCCCATGCGCTGGCCGAAGCGCGCGGCCGGCACCGTGTACGGCGCGCGGCTCATGTTCTCCGAGCCGCCGCCGATCGCGACGTCGGCGTCGCCGAGCATGATCGTCTGCGCGGCCGACACGATCGCCTGCAGGCCGGAGCCGCACAGGCGGTTCACGGTCAGCGCCGGCGTGTGCTGCGCGACGCCGCCGTTGATCGCCGCGACGCGCGCGAGATACATGTCCTTCGGCTCGGTGTTCACGACATGGCCGAACACGACATGCCCGACCGCATCGCCCGGCACGTTCGCGCGCGACAGCACTTCGCTCACGACCTTCGCGCCGAGATCGGTCGGCGAGAAATCCTTCAGGCTCCCGCCGAAATCGCCGATCGCGGTACGGACACCGCTCACCACCACGACTTCCTTCGCTGCATTGCTCATCGTCTCACTCCGGTTCGTTCGCGCCCGCGGGCGCGGGGATGCGT
>NZ_CAJPGY010000066.1:0-25631 GCF_905339915.1 Burkholderia sp. BCC1985 | reverse complement strand
CAGTAGAACGCTTGGCACACTGAGGCTGCATTAAACAGCTAAAAGCACGCAGCAAAGGAAGGAAGATCGGATCGATTCATCGGCTTTGTCAATCTTGGTGAACTGGAGACGAGGCAATGGCAAACGAAGGGCAATTCAACATGCGGCTCAATTTGGCGGGCGATTGTCTGCGATCTGTATCGCGCTGTCGAGTGATCGAGAATGGTCGGCTGCAGCGCAACGCACTCGGCTGTAGCCGACCCGGAGCGGACAATTACGATCACCCCCATGGTCGCGCTCGACCGGTTGGACAAACAGTATCCCGAGATCGAGTGCGGCACTGTCAATGAAAGTCAGAGAATGACGCTCGTCATTTCCTTGCAGGTCGATTGTTGCCAATTCAGGTACCGCGGTCGAACGACCGAAAGTGGTGGACGCGGCCGGTGGCCGCTCGGTGACGCATGACCGGCGCAACCGAGAGCGGTGCTTCGCATTTCTCGAAACCGGTCAGTGGGGCAGCGCTAGATCGCTGCCACTTTCGACAAATCTAATCGCCTTGGTTACCCTGCCAACTGATGTACGCGGCGGTGCCCATCGCGTCGACGTTCGGCATTTCACCGACCTGCACGTGCTGAAAAAAGCCCAAACAATGGCTCCAAGACGAATTTCCGGGGTTTGACTCGATCCAGCACGAATATCCCAAGCGCGTCCAATCCAACGACCTGTCGTCATTGCTGCGGCACAGAAGCTCCTGCGCGATTGCCCTGCACCAAATCAAAGCTTCTTCTGCCGCCGCCGCTTTGATGAAGACTCCAGTCGTCGACTCGTAGTCTTCGATCACTCCGCGGTCGAATAGCTGTCGCGGTTCGGGCTCGTGGTACTGGAAAATGACAAGGTATTCGTGTGACCTGTTGCAGGAGCTTGTTTAACGACTTCATAGTTTCGTCCGTCACGCCGGTTCTCGACGATCTTGGCGGAAACATCGAACGACCGGTAGTGGCCGAACGCGAGCGCCGCTGCCCTGTGACGTGCGACCCGCGCAGATCGACCCGGAGCCGACCTTCGGTGCTTTCGAGAGCGGTCGTTGGGAGATGCGCCTAAACTCGTAAGTAAGTATGCGGGGCAGCCGCCATCTTGATGGGATGTTCTACCCAGCTAAAGGTGCTTGAACTTTATAATCTGTACTTTGCTGTTGAATCGTGCAGCTTTGAACTGGACTGGTTCCGTCGTATTTGCTGTCGTTCGCTCCATAATCCACGGAGTCGGTCGATACGTCATCTCTCGGCCATTGATAATTAATTCCAGTATCTCGTATTCCTCCACATATGCACGCGTAAAATAGCGCCCACGGGTTTGCCACTCCCAATGAGCGGGTACAATTCGCTTTGCTATGATCTGAGCACTCCCGGTCTGTGTCTTCACTCCAGCAAAGTTGGCAATCTCGAACAATGCTCTGGCGATACAGACGAGAATGACCGCGTAGAAGAAAAAAAGCACGCATGCGGCGCCAAGCTGACCGTGACTCACTAACGTGAATGGATGCGACACAACGTCATGGAAAGACACTGATGATCTCCAGATTGGTGGATCCCTCGAGCCAGGCGGAATTGTCAGCAATCTCGCCCCGCATGTCGAGTGTCCCTTCCTGGCCGACTGCCGCCCGACGCGGTCGGCCGTAGCCGACGGCGGATTCAGCCAGTCGCTTTCCTCTACAGCGGACGTTCAAGCTTTACGTTGCACATGCCCAGATCGACCACTGGCCCAGAATCCTTAACCAGTAAATCCACGATCTGCTCGCTGACGAGCTCAGCCCAACAGCGATATTGCCCAGCCCCGGGGTGAAATCGATCACGGGCCATCTCGAGCGGCTTTGCTGCCCAATCAAGCGATATATAGCGCGCGGCAGCGTCCTTGCTAATCCACCGCCGCAGCGTGCGGTCCAGAGACGCGGCATATCGGCCCAGGTACCAGCGCAGCGGGTGCTGCGCCGCTGGCAGAATTCGCAATGGCGGTAGTCCTGTTGCTACCAGACCGAATGCGCCGGTGCGACGGCGGACTTCTTCAACCAGTCGCCGATAGTCTTGCAGGAACTGGCGTGGCGAACGTTGCGACGTTACATCGTTAGTACCCAATGCGGTCACGAGAAAGTCCGCCGGCTGTAATTCGCTCTGCCTTAATAGCGCTAGAGACTCTTCAGTGTTGACCCCCGACTTTGCCACCAGTTGCCATGTAACGGGCCTGCCCAGTTTGATAGCCAGCATTTTGGCAACCGGTTGCGCTAATGCCTGTACCTGATCGTCGACCCCCACTCCTGCCGCCGACGAGTCACCGACAACCAGAATTCGCAAGGCCGGTTGCAGGGCCTCTCGCGAGCCTTCCCTCCCGCAACGAGGCCCTGCTGCTTCCGGTAGGCGTAGCGCCGTTCTCCTTAGCCTGCGTGCCTGTATCACCAGAATTGGGCCGAGGACAAACTTGTAGAGTGGCAACATTTTCAGTTCAGATCAGAAGAGGAACAACGGTAGCCCCATGCACGTTTTGACACGGTCTGGGCCGAACCCGGCCCGACGATGAGCCGGCAATGCGCTCTGCCGATGATGCTTCCGAATCCGACAGTACCCGACCCATCGCGGTCAGACGGTCAACACGGAATCATCGGCTTTTGGAAATCACGTCACTCATGTAGTTATTCAGATCGCGAAAATCCTGAACGGTCCAGGAGTGCGGCGCGAGCTTTACGCCGTTCTCCCTCAAAGTTCTCGGAATCAGGTCCCCGTTCGGACGAAGTATTACCGATGAAACAATGACGCCTGGATAATCATGGAGTCGCTTTTTGAACGCAGCAGTTGTGAGGTCAGGCGTGGCAGGATTGCTTTTCTTGGCCAATGGCCCGGTGCCCTTGATATCTGCGCCATGGCACATCGCGCATCTTTGTATATAGAGATTTTTCCCGTTGATGTTTTGCGAGAAGGATGGTGAAGGTTGAGTCAACACCAACGCTCCTAGCGAAGCGATCAACAATTTTATCGTTTTCATTTGGCCTTGTCGTATCACGCAGATTGCTGTGCCTGGGAGTATAAACGCGTGATCGTGGAATGGTCGCTCTTGGCCGTACATGGAAATTGGCCGATCAGCCTGATTGGAGGTTGGCTACGCAATCGTTGATTGCCTGTTCGAACTGCGAATTGGATAAATCGACACCGACACGCGCAAGCGAAAGCAGCAATTGCTCCGCAGCCGACAGCCGCCGGCCGCTACCGCCGCCAACCGGCGTTGCAGGCGGCCGTCACGGCCGCGATGATGGGCGCCGTCGAGAAGAGCCGTGCGGGCATCGCGGCTGGCGTACTCAATGCGAGCAGGCAAAGCGGCTCCGCATTCGGCGTGGCGATCTTCGGCGCGCTGATGAGCACCGCGCAGACCCCGGGCGCAAGCGTGCGTGTCGCGATCTTCGTGGCGATCGGGTTGTCGCTGGCGGCGGCTGGATGCTGGCGCGTCACGTTCGTGCGAGCAGTCCGCGAGCCGAAAACCGCAATCTGATTCCATTCACTCGAACAATTCAACCGGATCGCCGTCGGACGCGGCCTGCGACACCGTGTCGGCGGGCGCGCATTGCGTGTCCGGGCCGCCGTTTCGCGCATCGATGGCGCGACGCCGGCCGCCAGCCGCGTCTCGTTCTTCGATGACGCGCCGGTCCACGCATCGGCCCGGCTTGCCGATGCAATAAAAAGAACCGCGAAGCCTTGCGCTGTCGCGGTTCTTTTAACGTGCCCGAAACACGGCGCAACCGTGTTCTGGTGCCGACGGCGAGACTCGAACTCGCACAGCTTTCGCCACTACCCCTCAAGGTAGCGTGTCTACCAATTCGGCGGCTATCTGATCTGGCGACTGCATTTGCGCTCACGGAGGTCGCTGCGCATGGCGGCCGACCAATCCGCCGGTGTCGTCGCGTGCCTATGTGCTCTCTGCATAGGAAATGCCGAAACTTTGCATTGGACCGCATATTTTGCGATTCCTAGAATCAGGCGAACGTCGAGCCTTGTTCGACAGGTTCGTTCAGCCACGTCGCGCTTGCCGCGCGGCAGCAATCCCCGAGGAATCGTTCCATGCAGATCACTACACCCGTCGCCGCACTGTCCGAGGACATGAAAGCGTGGCGTCGACAGATTCACAGTCGTCCGGAAATCGCGTTTCAGGAAACCGGCACGGCAGCGTTCGTCGCGGAGTTGCTGCGCTCGTTCGGCATCGATACGCATACCGGAATCGGCCGCACCGGCGTGGTGGGCGTGATCGACGGTAACGGCGGGCCGGGCCCCACGATTGCGTTGCGCGCCGACATGGATGCGCTGCCGATCCAGGAGGAAGGCCGGCCGGTTTATCGTTCGGTCCATCACGGACTGTTTCATGGCTGCGGTCACGATGGACACACCGCGATCCTGCTCGGCGCGGCGAAGCTGCTGGCCGGCCATCGCCAGTTCAAGGGGCGGGTCGTGCTGGTATTCCAGCCGGCCGAGGAAATCGTCAAAGGCAGTCAGGCGATGCTCGACGATCAGTTGCTCGCGCGTTTCCCGTTCGACGAAATCTATGGGTTGCACAACCATCCGCAGCTCGAACCGGGCAAGATCGGCGTGCGCGTCGGATCGCAACTTGCCGCGGTGGATTTTTTCTCGATCGAGATTCGCGGCATCGGCAGTCATGGCGGAACGCCGCATCGTAGCGTCGATCCGATCGCCATCGGCGCGTTGCTCGTCACTGCATTGCAGACCGTCGTCAGCCGCGCGATCGATCCGCTCGACAGCGCGGTGCTGAGCATCTGCCAGTTCGTTGCGGGGGCGACGGCGAACGTCATTCCCGATCGCGCGTCGCTGCAAGGCACTACGCGCGCGCTGTCGCCGCTGGCGCGCGAACGCGTGCATCGGCGCATGCGAGAGATCTGCGACGGCGTTGCGCTATCGCACGGATGCGCGATCGATCTCGACATTTCGCACGGCACGCCGGCCACGATCAATGCGGAAGCTCCGGCGCGATGTGTCATGGCAGCCGCCGAGACCGTGGTCGGCGCGGCGAACGTGCTGACCGACGTGGCACCGTTGATGGCGGGTGACGACGTCGCGCGCTTTCTTGAGGCGCGGCCCGGCTGTTATTTCTTTCTCGGGCAGGGCGGTCACATGTGCCATCACCCCGAATACGACTTCAACGACGACGTGGCACCGATCGGCGTCGCGATTTTCGACGAAGTCGTGCGTCGCCGTCTCGGCGTTTGACGGAAAGCGTCGCGCGACCGAAGCATTCATAAAAAAACGGAGGAGAACATCATGGAACATGCAACGTTTCGCGCCCGGCGGACGATGGCCGCGCTGTCGGCAGGCGTGTGCGCCGCGGCCGCAGCGGGCGCGGCATGCGCGGCCGAAGCACCGGCGCAGCGCGTCGCAAGCGGGTATACGCTTGCGCCGTTTCTGCTCTTCGTTGCGTTGACGCTCGGCATCACGTACTGGGCATCGCGTCGCAACCGCTCGGTTTCGCAGTTCTATACGGCCGGCGGCAGTGTCACGCCGTTGCAGAACGGCTTCGCGCTCGCAGGCGACTACATGTCCGCATCGTCGTTCCTCGGTGCGGTCGGCATGATGGCCGGCTCGGGCTACGACTCCATCATTTACGGCGTCGGCACGCTGATCGGCTGGCCGATCCTGCTGTTTCTCGTCGCGGAACCGCTACGCAATCTCGGACGCTTCACGCTCGCCGATGTCGTCGCATTCCGTCTCGCGGAGCGTCCGGTTCGGAGCCTGGCCGCCGTGAATTCGCTGGTGATCGTGCTGTTCTATCTCGTCATCCAGCTGGTCGGCGCCGGCAAGCTGATCCAGCTGCTGTTCGGCGTGCCTTACATGGTGGCGATGCTCGCGGTTGGCGCGCTGGTGCTCGTGTACGTGCTGATCGGCGGGATGCTGGCCACCACGTGGGTGCAGATCGTGAAGGCGGTGCTGATGGTCGCGATCGGTACGTATCTGGCGTTCAAGGTGCTGCAGGCGACCGGCTTCAGCGCCAGTCGGCTGATCGCCGCGGTGGTGCAGTCTCATCCGGCCGGCTCGGCCGTGCTGGCGCCGAGCCGGCTCGTCACGAACCCCGTGGATGCGATTTCGCTCGGCATGTCGTTGATCTTCGGCATGGTAGGCCTGCCGCATATCCTGAGTCGCCTGTTCACCGTACGCGACGGCGCCGCGGCCAGGCAATCGGCGTTCTACGCAACCGCGCTCATTGCGTGGTTCTATACCTCGGTCGTCGTGATCGGCGCCGGTGCGATCGTATTCGTGCTCCGCAATCCCGCTTTCCTGGATCCGGCCACGCACACGCTGATCGGCGGCGGAAACATGACGGCGATGCATCTGAGCCATTACTTCGGCGGCGACGTGTTCCTCGGCATCATGTCGGCAGTTGCGTTCGCAACGATCCTGGCGGTCGTCGCGGGGCTCACGATTTCGGGCGCATCGGCGGTCGGTCACGATCTGTACAAGCGCATCCTGTGCAGGGGGCAAGCCGATCCGGCGCGCGAACTGGCGGTATCGCGCCGGGCCACGTTCGTATTGGTGGCGGCCGCGCTGCTGCTGTCGCATCTCGTGCAAAACCTGAACATCAGCTTCCTGGTCGGGCTCGCGTTCTCCATTTCGGCGAGCACCAACTTCCCGATCCTGATGCTGTCGATGTTCTGGCGAGGATTGACGACGCGCGGCGTACTGGCTGGCGGGATAGTCGGGTTGGTGTCGTCGGTCGGGCTGCTCGTGACCGGGCCGACAATCTGGGTGGGCATCCTGAAGCACGACAGTGCGCTCTTTCCGTACGCAAATCCGACCCTGTTCTCGATGACGCTGGCGTTCGGCGTCGCATGGCTCGCATCGATTACCGACTCGTCCGCTCGTGCGGCGGCGGAGCGTGCGGGATTCGATGCGCAGATGTTCCGCAGCGCGACCGGCATCGGCATCAGCGCTCCCCAAACTCACTGATCACTGGAGCAATCATGTCGAACGTCAATCACCCGGCAGTCGTTGCGCGCAGCACCGATGCGAACGCAAGCGTCGACGCACGCACGCGCGACGTGGCCCGTCTGGTCCGCCGTCGCACACGCCTGAGTATCGGCATGAGCGTGCTCGTGCTGGGCATTTACTTTGCGTTCATCCTAACCGTCGCGTTCGCTCCGGCCGTGTTGACACGCCACTTCCCGGTCGAATCGCCGATGACGGTCGGGATCGTCGTCGGGATCGGTCTTTACTGGTTCTGCGCGATCTCAACGGGCGCGTATGTGTGGATAGCCGGCCGCTGGATCGACCCGCTCGTCGGGCGGATTGCCCGATGAACGGGCGGGCGCGCCCGGGCTCGCGATGACGAAGCCCGTTGCGCGGTCGCATGGCGATCGGTACGAATCGATATGCCGCGCTGTCGGAACCACGCCGAATTGTCCGGGACTTGCCGTCGAGCCGAATGGATGTCCGGATCGTCGTGCGTCGCGGTAGTCCAAGGTCACAATGCGTCGTTCGCGCAATCCACATCAGAGCCGTGTCTCCTTGTGCGCGTGTCAGTCATGAAACTGATACGCGCTTTTTTTTGACGAGGATGGCCATGTCGGTCGTGACCGACATGATCGAAGCGCCGCTCGTGTGTTCCGCACACAGTCATCGGAGGGTCATGCAACTCTTGCATCGCCGGACGACAAGAATCTCATTGGATGGTGATTTTTTAGCTGAATACGATGCATCGCGGTCTCGAAGATTCACGCGAACGCATACACCTGTGCCGCGCATGCGATGAAGAAGATCGGTTTACCAATAATTTGGTATGCGAAATGAATATGCCGTAGCGAGCGGGAATGCGTGGGGTCGGATCGCAGCACAATCCAAATCAATCGATGGGGCGACATGAAAAACAGAAAATCAGTGAGGAGACTGGCGACGACCGCGTTGACGCTTGCGTGCGCGACGGGGGCGGATGGCGCCCGCGCGCAGAGCTCGGTGGTCATGTACGGCATCCTGGATATCGGCATCCAGAGCTTGACCAACGCCGGATCGAACGGGAAGTCGTCGCTTGGCATGCTGGGCAGTGCGTTTCTGCCGTCCCGCTTCGGCATCAAGGGCGACGAGGATCTCGGCGGGGGCTACGGTGCAATCTTTCAGCTCGAAAACGGCTTCGACCTCGGCAAGGGCACCCTCGTGACGCCGGGCACGTTGTTCAACCGCCTTTCGAGCGTCGGGTTTCGATCGCCTTATGGCCGGCTGACGTTCGGGCGGCAATACAGCGTACAGTTCGACAAGGCGGTGCTCTATGATCCTACGTATTTCGCCAATGACTCGACGCTTTCGCTGAACGCGATCCCGCTGGCGACGCTGCGGCTGAACAATGCGGTGAAGTTCCAGTCGCAGCCGTTTTACGGATTCAATGTCGAGGCTGAATATGGCTTCGGTCAACAACTTCCGGGCAACGGCCTGGCCGGCCGGTATGTCGGTGCGGCGCTCGAATATGACCGGGGAGCGCTTGCCGCTCGCGTGCTTTACGAGCAGAGTCGCGGTACGAGCGCAGGCGGCATCGATGCGTCGGGGCGGGTCGATGAGCGGTACAGCGCGGCGCTTCGTTATACGGTGGGCGGCGTGACCGTTGCCGCGGGCGTCACGCGCGTGGTCGGAGACCTCCAGTTGACGCCGCGCGGCGTGGCTTACTGGGGCAGTGCGAAGGGTTTCGCGACGCCGACGATTCAATGGTACGTGCTGGGCGGCCGCTACGCGTTCCAGAGCACGCCGGGGCACCCGACGCTGCTGGTCGGCGGAGGCGAGTATCTGCTGTCGAAGGCGACGTTTCTGTATGCGCATGTCGGCACGGTCTGGAACTCCGACGAGAGCGCGTTCGGCGTCAACAGCTTTTCCAGTGTGGGCCAGCCTGGCAAGAGTCAGGTCGGCGTGAGCGTCGGCATTCATCGCCGGTTCTGATACGGCACACGGGCGCCACGATCGAGCCGTTGCGGCGAAGGGCGCGACTATACTTTCCGCACGTGGGCGGCGTCGCTGCCCGTGAACGCCTGATTTCACATGAACCTTCGCAAACTGCAACATGTCCTCGCGCTCGCTCGATGCCAGAATTTCAGTCGCGCTTGCGCGGAGGTGCACCTGAGTCAATCCGCGCTGTCCCGCAGTATCCAGTCGATCGAAGCGGAGTTCGGTATTTCGCTGTTCGATCGCAGCGCGCAACGTATCACGCTGACGCCGCACGGCAAGGTATTCGTCGAGCGGGCGCGCCGGATCGATTTCGAAGTGCGGGAGCTCGGGCGCGACCTCGCGCTGCTCGAGCGCGGGGAGTTCGGCGATCTCTGCATCGGGCTGGGAGCGACGCCCGCCGCGCTGCTCAGGCAACCCATCCTGACGTTCGGGGCCGTTAATGCGCCCCAAGTACGCGTGGTACTCAAGCGCGGCGATACAGCCGACCTGCTCGGCATGTTGCTGGCGGAGCGCATCGACATGTTCGTTGGGGATATCGCGTCGCTCACGCAGCAGCCGGAAATCGAGATCGTGCCGCTGCCGAGATGGCGGGCCGCATTCTTCTGCGGTCACGCGCATCCGCTTGCGGGCATGGCGGGCGTATCGCCCGAGAATCTATTGAAGTATCCGGTCGGCTGCACGCATCTGTCGAAGTACGCGCTCGACGATCTTCAGCAGCATCTCGGATATCCAATCGCGGATCGCATCAAGCTCCAGAGCGACGATTTCGGCGAGCTGGAGGCGGCGGCAGCCGTCAGCGATGTCGTCATTCTTGGCAGCCGGCCAGTATTCGACGAGGCGGTTCGGGCGGGGAGGTTGCATCCGGTGCCGCTCGATCCGCCACTGGCTGGTTCGGCCTGTTTCGGGATCGTCACGCTCGCGGGCAGAACCCAGTCGGCCACGATGCTGAGAATCAATGCCCTGGTGCAACGTGTGTTCGACAATTTCGCGGAAGACTTGCCGACACGCTAGCTCGGTGAGCGGGGGCCTGTTTCTCTATGAGGCGGGCGATATCGACACGGTGCGGCGACTCGTGCACGAGGACCCGTTCAACACGGAAGGGATCTGGAGGACGGTCGATATCGAGCCCGGGCGGCGTGATGTCGGCGAGGAGCGTCGCGAGGTCGACGACGGGGCGCGACAGCATCCCGCTGAACAGGTGATCGAGCTTGCCCGCATATTCGTTGATGACGGAGACGATTTCCGGGTGGCTATGCCCGAGCACCGCGCTCATCTGGCCCGACGTGAAATCGAGGATCGCGCGGCCGTTCGCATCGTAGACGAAGCTGCCTTGCGCGCGCTCGATGATCATCGGCTCGAACGTGCCGCCATAGCGGATCGGCGGTGCCGGCCGATCTGGCCATCCTCGCCGGCGATCGCGGATTGCCGCCGCTGCCGGTGGTCGGCATTACGCTGCGGTTCGACCGGAAGCGGCCGTCGCATCTGACGGCGGAGTTCGCGGAGCATATTCGGCTCATGCTGCCGGTGCTGTGAAATGCGGCGCGAGTTCGTCGTGCTTTCACACATCGCAATTAATAAGTAAAGCTGAATATAGAAATGCGGCTCGTCTCGAGACCACTTTCACGCCTGTCGCGCGACGTCCCGCGCCGGCACGACGAGTCGTAAGCCGGTTCATATCGCGGATGCGACAGGGGCTCACGACCCGTTCTACGACGTCGCGGGGCTTCTGTCCGATTTACGCGCGCCAACGGCGAAATAGACTTCCAATCGAGCGAAATGATCGTCTGGGTCCGGACACGAAGCAGGCCGACCCGCGTCGCTCATGGAAGGGCTTCGGCATGTCGCTCGACGGTCGCACGCTGCCGGCACGTCGACGTCGAGCCGCTCTTGGGGGAGCGGCCCGCCCGTATCGGCAGGCGAGCGGGCACCGGCCTGAAGCGAGGCCAGCTGTCCGACTGTTTCCGCACGAAATCGTTCTGCTCCGATGTTCGACACGTGTCGCGCCGGCTCGCCGGCCGACCGTCGATACGTTGCGACCGGATGCCGTCGCATCGCTCTGCATCGGACGGATGCCTATCGAGGGGGTCATCATGACCAGGTCATTTCGTATTCTTAGCGCCGGGGCGGTTGCATTCGCATGCTGGGCTGCCAGCTTCCCGGTTCAGGTTTGCGCGGCGACGCTTACGGGCTACGCCGCGCCGTGGCGTATCGCGCATGCGCGATCGAGACTGGCATCGACTGCCGCACCACCGGCCGTGACGGTCAAGCCGGCAAGCGACGGCAGCGACCAGACCGATGCATTGCAAGCCGCGCTCAACGCACTGCAGGTCGGACAAACGCTGATACTCGCGCCCGGACGCTATACGGTCAGCCGCTCGTTGTCGGTGACGGTATCGGGTGTGGTGGTATCGGGCTACGGCGCGACGCTCGTCGCGACCAATCCGTCCGACCAGACGATCTTGATGAGCGGCGCCGGTTCGACGCTCGTCGGCGTCACGCTGATCGGTACTGGCACGACGCGGCTCACGGTGCCTGAATCGAGCAAGGTCGAGGTGACGGGCACGGACATCCAGGTGCTCGGTGTGACGATCCAGGGCGCCGCCAGCGGCGGGATCTTCGTGTTCGGCGCCAGCAACGTCGCGATCGTGGGCAATACCGTGCGCGACACGCTGGCGGACGGCATCCACACCACCTACGGCTCGACCAATGTGCTGGTGCAGAACAATACGGTGACGGGCACCGGCGACGACCTGATCGCGGTCGTCAGCTATCTGGGCGACGGCCGTCTCAGCAGCAACGTGCTGATCGACCACAACACCGTATCGGGGAATTACTGGGGGCGCGGCATCTCCGTCGTGGGCGGCCAGGCCGTGACGATCTCGAACAACACCGTCGATGGCGTGCAGAAGGCGGCCGGCATTCTCGTCGCACAGGAGGACAGCTGGCGTACCTACGGCGTGTCGAACGTCGTGATCGACAACAACGTGGTGACCAACATCCAGAACGCGAACGTGAACAACGGCTTGCAGCCGACACAGCAGGGCGCCATCGAGCTGGACACGTGGTCGGGCTCGGTGTCGTACGTCAAGGTGATGCGCAATCGCGTATCGGGATCGGCCTACGCCGGGTTCCGGGCAATTGGCAACGTGTGCGAATTCCAGGTCTCCGACAACACGTTCGCGTCGATTGCCGGCACGCCGGTGTCGCTGTTGTCGCGCGGCTGCACGGCCAGCCGGATCGTCGTCAGCGGCAATACGATGGACGGCGTCGCGCTGGTTTCGCCGGTCGGCGCATCGTCGTCCGGAACGATCCCGGCTGCCGGCGCGGTGACGGCGGCGATGCCGCGGGTGCGAACCGGCTTGATGCAGTCGCCGGGCGGCGCTGCGCCGGCAACCGCCACGGCGCGATGACATTGCGCACACGTCGACTGAACGGCGCCGCCGGCGTGGCCGGCGCGCGCCGGGCACGACGCATGAGCGCCATCCCGTTCGTGTCGCCGTGCCTTCGACCGCGCATGCATCGCATGCGTCGCGACGAGGCGGGTCAGAGGAGCCCCAGGCGCTGGCCGGTCGCGGCGGCCTGGGTGCGATTGCGCACGTGAAGCGCCTTGAAGATCGCGGTGATGTGCGCCTTGACGGTCTTCTCCGACAGGCCGAGCCGATCGGCGATGAGCTTGTTCGGCACGCCTTCGGCGATCAGGCGCAGCACGTCGAGCTGGCGCAGCGTCAGGCGCGGGCCGTCGGGTTCGTGCGCGGGCGGGTTGCGATGCGCCGACTGTGTATCGAGCAGCAGCGGCGGCACGTAACGCTCGCCGTTCATGACCATCTTGATGGCCGACAGCAACGTGTGTGCGGTCGCGGATTTGGGAATGTAGCCGAGCGCGCCGTGCGTGAAGGCGGCGCGTACGTCGTGCGGATCCTCGGATGTGGACAGCACGATGATCGGCAACTCGGGCCGGACCTGCGTGATCGCCGCAATCGCGGCGAAACCGTCCATGCCGTTCATTTTCAGATCCAGCACGATGACGTCGAGGTCGGTGTGCTGTTCGAGCAGCCGCATTGCATCGTCGGCGTTGCTTGCCTGAATGTCGACCATCCCGTCATGGTCCTGGCGCAACAACGTCGCCACGCCATCTCGCAGAACCGGATGATCATCGACAATGAGTATTTTCATGGAAATAAAAATGAAGTCTGGAGGCGGACCTCTTCTGCTTTTGGAGAACCCGTTTTTTTCGAAAAGTCTTAATACTTTGGTCGTATTCGGTTCTGTTTCGCCACGGGCTAACGTCGGATTTACATCCGGAAAGACATGGTTGACACTGGATCATCGCGGCCTTCCGTGCGGTGAGGCGCACAACGAGCATAACGAAGATCGCGACAGCAGGGCCTGGGCGAGTTACGGAAGCCGAGATTTTTTGGGGGGCGATCGAACCCGGGTGCAGACTATACGATAAAAAGAGCCGAACGTGCCAATACGGGGCGCGCTGTTTATTTCGATCGATTGCTTTCTGAAAATCGGCAATTGACGTTGAAGCAGGCGATTTACCCCGCGAAACAGGGCATGTTCCTTTGCACGAATTTGCGAGACGTCTCCATCGGCCTGATTCGATATCAATCAAGGTGCAATATGGGAACTATCAATGAAGAAGAGTCAATTCGCGACCTGAACCTGTCGTATCTGTGGCTGGCGCAGCGGCTGTTGCAGGCGGATCGCGCGACCGGCATGTTTCGCCTCGGCGCCACGCCGGAAATGGCCGGCACGCTGGAAAGCCTGACGATGCGATCGATGATGAGCCTGTCGTCGTCGGGGCAGTTGCTTTGCGTACTGCGCCTGAGTCGATACGAAACGGTTGCGGCGCTCGCGCGGCCCGAACCGCCGGGCGACGCCGCACGGCTTCATGTCGCGATGGCGCTGTCCAGTCTCGGAGCCTTCGACCAGGACGTGCCGTGAGCGGCGGTGCCCGGACGGCGCATGCGTCGAGTCTTGCCGATGACGCGAAGCACGTGTTGGCGGCCGTGACGCTGATTCGGCTCGGCGCGCGCCCGCAGATGCTCGAAATCGAACTGCCGCTCCCGCATGAGCGCCTGGTCCGGCTGTATCGCGAGGTGCGCGGCGTCGCGCCGCCGAAAGGACTGCTGCCGTTCTCGAGCGACTGGTACATGACGTGGCAGGCCAACATCCATGCGTCGCTGTTCCTCAACGCCTACCGCTTTCTGCGGAGCAACGCGAAGTGTGCGCGACTCGATGCGCTCGTGAAGGCCTATGAATGGTATGCGAGGCGATGCGACGCGGCACACTGCGAGCCGCTGCTCGACCTGACGCGTGCGTGGCTGCTGATTCGTTTCTTCGACAGCGGCGTGCTGTCGACGGCGCGCTGTGTCCGATGCGACGCCGCATTCGTCACGCATCGCCACGACCTGCGTCGCAATCGCGTCTGCGTCGCGTGCCGTCCGCCGGCGCGGGCCGGCAAGCGCACCGGTGGCACGAAGCCGCAGCCGTGCGTCGAAAGCCCGTCCGACGCGAACACGCGCATCGTGTAGAAGCCGACCGCAGCCTGCGGCCCCGCGCAGTGCCGCTAGAGCGCGACGCCGTGCGCGTCCGCGTTGACCGTCGAGCGTTGCCGCGCACCTGCGGCGACGAGATGGCCGACCGCCGCGCGCAGCTTGCCATTCGGCAACGGCCGGTGAAGGAGGACCAGCCCGTGCGTGTGCGACGCGGCCAGTTGTTCGTCGGTCGTATCGCCGCTGATCAGCAACGCGGGAAGGGCGGTGTCGAGTGCTTCACGCAGCCGCTCGATCACGACGATGCCGTTTTCGCCGCGCGGCGGCAGGTAATCGCAGATCAGCAGGTCGGGCCGGCGAGGGCAGGCCGACAGCCGGTCGAGCGCCTCCTTGCCCGAGCGCGCCGCGATCGTGTCGTAACCCCACGTCGCCAGCAGTTCCGCCAACCCGGTACGCGTCGTGCGATTGCCATCGATCACCACCACGAGCCCCGTTGAACCTGGCACGTCGCCGTGGCTGACGATCGGCGTGTCGAGCGGGGCGGGCGTGCCGACGGCGAGCGCCATCGCGACTTCGAAGCACGATCCGCGTCCGGGCGTCGAGCGCACGGCCAGCCGGCATTCGAGCAGGTCGGCGAGGCGCCGCACTATCGCGAGCCCGAGCCCGAAGCCTTTTTCGTGATCGCGCTCGGCATTGCCGACCTGGTAGTACTCGCGGAACACGAGCTTCTGCAGGTGATCGGGAATGCCGCAGCCCGTGTCCCAGACCTGGATCGCAAGGTGTGTGCCGCGGCGCCGGCAGCCGACGACGACCTTGCCGCGATCGGTGTAGCGCACCGCGTTGGACACGAGGTTGCGCACGATGCGCTCGACCAGCAGCGGATCCGAGTGAACCACCGCGCGGCACGGCACGCGCGACAGCGTGATGCCTTTGGCCTGCGCGTCGAGCAGGCAGTCGTTGCACACGTATTCGAGCACAGTATCGATCGCGAACGGCCGGCACTGTGCTTCGACGCTGCCGGCGTCGAGTCGGGACAGGTCGAGCAGCGCGCCGAAGAGCCGGCTCAGCGCATCCGACGAGCGCTCGATGCGCTCGACGAGCCGTCGTCCTTCGGGCGGCATCGGGATGCTGCGCAGCGCGCCGATCAGCAGGTTCAGCGCGTGCGCGGACTGGCGCAAATCGTGGCTGGCTGCCGCGAGGAATTGCGATTTGGCGAGATTGGCCTGGTCGGCGATCCGTCGCTGGCAGTCGAGATCGACGGCGAGTCGCTCGCCCCGCTCGTTCTGTGTCTGCAAATCGCCTGCGAACCGTTCGGCGCGGAAGCGTAGCCGGATGTTTTGCGTTGCCGCACGGTTCGCGAGCAACCCGAGATAGCCGACCACGCAGGCGATCAGCAGCATCATCGGTGCGGTCTCCCGCTGGATTGCATGCGGCGACACGATCGCCGCGCCGACATACGGGACGGTGGCCGGCAACAGAAAGGCGATGAACGCGGGCAAGTACGCGCTGAATACCGGAATCGCGCCGGCGACGATGCTGAACGTCGCGATGACCACGAGGCTCGCGATTCCGAAGTCGGCGCCCATCGCGAGATGAATCGATGCCCATCCCCAGCCCATGCCGGCGGCAGTGCTGAAGGCCGACAGCCACGGGCCCAGTGCCGCCAGTTGCTGACCGAAGTCGGCGACCGGTGATAGAGGCGCGACAGTAGAACCTGGCCGGCCGAACACGCGGCAATGTAGATCGTCCACGCAGGACCGGACACCGGATCCGGATGGCCGAGCCGGTCGATCGACAGCGTCGCGGCAACAGCAAGCAAAGTGCCACCGGCGACGTATGGCGTCACGGAGTCGTAGACGATCCTGACCTGTTCGGCCGCGATCTGGTCCGGCGTCTGCATGTGCGCTCACGGAGATTGTTGCGCATGGCGGCGGAGAGTATCGGCGCGTCCGGCACAGACGCGTATTCCCGTAACCAAGCATAGTCGCTGTACGCAGGGTTTACGGTGTATTCCGGCGAAATATGAAAATATATAAGGACTGGGAACTTATTGGAGGATGTAGCGATTAATTCAACGGTGTCGGTTGAATTGTGTTCCGGAGGTGAGCGATCCGCTACGCGTGTTACGGCGCATCGCCTGGGTGCCATTTAATTTCAGAACGGACGAAGAATTCGCAATTCGGATCCGGCTCGAGCCCGTCCAGTCGATCGAATAATTCGAATGGTGTGGAAACGTACAGTTGCGGAAGCTGAGCCGGGATATACGTCTTTTCCGTCATCAACGACATCGACGAGGGCCGTATGCGCGATCTCTGCGGGAAAGCGTTCATCTGGATGCTGGTTTGGGTGGGCACGTTGGCGTTCGACAGTGCGTTCGCGATTGGCAGCCCGTCATACACCGATATCGTTTCCGCGAACAGCGGCCTCTGTCTGACAAGCGCGGGGAATTCATCGGCATCGGGCGTCGGCATCGTGCAGACTTCGTGTTCAGGTCAAGGCAATACGACCTGGTCGTTCGTGCCGGTCGCCGGAAACCGGTACCACATTGTGTTGCAGGGCAGCGGCCTGTGCCTCAACGTACCGGGCAGTTCAGGCGCGAGCGGGACGCAGTTGATTCAGTACGGTTGCCAAGGCAGCAACCTGTTGAACGATCAGTGGACAATCGTCGCGGTTGGATCGAGCTACCGGATTGTCTCCGCACTGAACGGCATGTGCGCGAACGTGAGCGGCGGCTCGACCGTCAGCGGTGCGAGCCTGATCCAGTATGGTTGTCAGGGCGCCACACAGACCAGCGACCAGTTCAATCTGTACTTGCCCGTCAACGCGTCGACCAACGTTGTCGTCGCGAGCAGCGGTCTCTGCGTGACGATCGGCGGCGGCGCGATCGTGCAAGGCGCATGCAGCAATCAGGGTGCCACCGGCTGGCTCTTGCAGCCGGTCGGTAGCGGCTACCATGTGATTTCCCAGTCCACCGGACAATGCCTGAACGTCTATCAGGGCCAGCGCACGAGCGGCGCGCCGTTGATTCCTTACTCGTGTCAGGACCGCTCGCTGACGAACGATCAGTGGACCGTCGCGCCGGTTGGCGGAAAATATCACCTGATTTCAGTCTCGAGCGGAATGTGCGCGAGCGTCAGCGGAGGATCGCTCGCTTCCGGTTCGACGTTGAGCCTGTCTCCCTGTCAGAATGCGGCGACGAGTGGCCAGTTCGCGTTGACGTTGCCGCAGGCTTTCCCCGTAACCCTGCCGTCCGCATGGAGCCCGGTCATCACGTTACCGGTCAATCCGATCGGCATCGCGAATACGCCCAACGGCAAGCTCGTGATGTGGTCGTCGAACCAGCCCTATACGATCCAGAACGACGTCGGATCCGCGACCACGCAAACGCAGACCGCGCTCTTCGATCCCGCGACGAACGCGGTGACCCAGTACATCGAGACTTCCGCGGGTTCCGACATGTTCTGCCCGGGCACCGCGATGCTGTCCGACGGGCGGCTGCTGGTCAATGGCGGCGACAGCAGTCCCAAGACGACGCTCTATGATCCGACGGCGAATACCTGGAGCGCCGCCGCGACGATGAACATTCCGCGCGGTTACCAGGGCGACACATTGCTTTCGAATGGTGCGGTGATTACGCTCGGCGGTTCGTGGAGCGGCGGGGTGGGTGGCAAGACGGCCGAGCTGTGGGACGGCGGCAGATGGACCGTGCTGCCGGGCGTGCCTGAGACGAACGTCATCGGCCCGGATCCGCAGGGCATCTATCGTGGTGACAACCATCTGTGGCTGTTCGCGCAGACGAATGGCAGCGTATTCCATGCCGGCCCGAGCGCGCGGATGAACTGGATCTCGACGAGCGGGGCCGGTTCGATCACCTCGGCGGGAAATCGCGGTGTCGACCCATACGCGATCAACGGTACGGCATCGCTGTTCGATACGGGCCTGATTCTGAAGGCGGGTGGCGCGAAGTCGTATCAGCAGAACGGCAATACGTCGACATATGCGTCGAATTCGGCGTACCTGATCGACATAACGCGCGGTCCGGGGCAGCCTGTTTCGGTGCAGCGGCTGAACGGCATGACTTATCAGCGCGCATTCGCGAACAGCGTCATTCTGCCGAACGGCAATGTCGTGATCGTTGGCGGTCAGAGCTTGCCGATGCCCTTTACCGACACGACCGCGATCCTGGTGCCCGAGATATGGGACCCGGTGACGCAACGCTTTAACCTTCTTCAGCCGATGCGGACGCCGCGCACTTATCACAGCACGGCGGTTCTTTTGCCGGACGGCCGCGTGTTCGTCGGCGGCGGCGGGCAATGCGGTGTCGGCTGCGTGAACAATCACCTGAATGCCGAAATCCTGACGCCGCCATATTTGCTCAATGCCGACAATACGCTTGCCTCGCGCCCGGCGATCGTGTCCGCGCCGGCCAGCGCGATGCATGGTTCGACGATCACCGTTTCGACCGGGGGCGCGGTCGCGTCTTTCGCGTTGATGCGGATGTCGTCGGTGACGCATTCGACGAACAACGACCAGCGCCGAATTCCGCTGCCGATCCTGTCGACAAGCGGTACGTCATACCAATTGTCGATTCCGGCCGACTCAGGTGTTGCATTGCCGGGCTACTACATGCTGTTCGCGCTCGATGCGAACGGCGTTCCCAGCGTCTCGAAGGCGGTCCGGATTCTGTGAGGAAATACCTGCTGTCCCGATCCAGCCGCCGGTACGTTGCACGGTTGTTGTACGTCGCGTTACTCGGCGCGGGCGGCTCGTGCGCGATGGCGAGCGGCGACCGCGAAGCGGGCCACGCACTGTTCACCGGTGCGGCTCCGCTAACGGGCCGGATGTTGACCCATCCCGGCGATCTTCCATCGAATGTCGTTCGGTGTGCGAATTGCCATGCTCCGGAGATCGGCCCCGCCGTGCGAAATTCGATTGCGCCACGCCTTACTCGCGCCTGGCTCGTCGATCTGCAAAGCCGGCGGGGTGGCCCTCCGAGCCGGTACGATCAGGAGGGGTTCTGTACGATGCTGCGCGACGGAGTCGATCCAGCCTATGTGCTGCTCAATGTCGAGATGCCGCGCTATCGCATAAGTGATGGCGATTGCGCCGCGCTTTGGCACTTTCTGACCGGTGCGCGGAATGGCCCCGCCTGATTTTCGTGCGCGCCGACGCGCGATACGCATTGCCGCGTTTCCGGCCGTTGCGTTGTCCGCATTCTGCACGTCGACGCTTGTGCGCGGACAAAACGCGCCGATCGCGTATCACGGTGGAAGCATCAAGCCTCCGGTTCTGGTTCCCGACTGGCCGATTCTCACGGCGCAGGGTCGCGAAACGCGCCTGCGCGGGGTGCTGGCCGGTCGCGTGACTGCGCTGCAGCTGTTCTTTACGGGTTGCTCTACCGTTTGTCCGATCCAGGGCGCCGTCTTTCAACGTGTGCAAACGTTGCTTGGCGCGCACTCGGACGTTCAGTTGCTGTCGCTCAGCATCGATCCGTTGTCCGATACCCCGGAACGAATGCGTGCATGGCTCCGGCAATTCGATGCGCGGCCGGGGTGGACTGCCGCGGCTCCGGAATTGCAGAACGTCGATGCCGTCCAGGCATTGTTCGGAGCCGGCGTGACGGGCTTGGACAATCACGGAACCCAGGTTCACGTGATCGACCGACGCGGACAACTGATATGGCGCACCTACGAATTGCCATCGGCGGAAACGGTCGCCGCGCTGCTGAAGCAGGCATAGACGCGAGCGTTGGCGCAACGGTTCTAGACACGATCAAGACGTGAAGCAGCGAATCATGCCCGGGTGACACGGGGGCATTCTCCGAATGATCGATCGGCGACGCTTCTGATCAAGCCTGGCTCGTCTCGCACGTGACACCGGTCGCGGATCGTGCGACGAGGGCGCGCTTGATCGTTCGAGGATGCACATTGAAGTGTGCGGCGACCTCCGCGACCGACTGGGTTTCAAGCAGAACGCGGGCATGGGCGCACTGATCCGGCGTCATGTGCGGCTTTCGCCCCAACTGCTTGCCGCGCGCGCGCGCGGCAGCCAATCCTGCACGGGTGCGCTCGCTGATGAGGCTGCGTTCGAACTCCGCCAGCGCGCCCATCATGTGGAAGACGAGTCGCCCGCCGGACGAAGCCGTATTGATCGATTCGGTCAGGGAAATGAAGTCCACCCCCCGGCGCGCCAGAAAGTTGATCAGGTCGATCAGCTTGCTCAGCGAGCGACCCAACCGGTCGAGCCGCCAGACGACGAGCGTGTCGCCTTTCATGACCTTTTCGAGTGCTGCGTCGAGACCCGGGCGATGGAAGTCGGCTCCGGAGATACCCTGATCGGAAAAAACGACCTCACATCCGGCGCGTGTGAGCGCGTCGATCTGGAGTCCGAGACTTTGCTCGTCCGTGGAGACACGGGCATACCCGATATTCATCGCCCGACTCCTGCCGCTTTATCGACTGGGCGCTGGCGTGCGCGGTCCGGCTGAAGTGCTGCATTCATCAAGACGCGCTCGTCGAGGATTCCGCGCGGACGGCGTATCGAGCTTCCCGCTGAGGCGCGAAGAAACGGCAAACGTGGTTGCTCACAACTGGGATTCCTGTGTTCCTCCGCGGGGCTTGCTTCCATGAAAGGCGCATGCCGCCGCCGTCGGCATGGCGTGCCGATAGTCAAATTGCAAAGGATGGTGAATTTCCGTGTCACCAAGCAGATATTACTGGACGGAAAGGGACGTTTTTGTCCGACAAGGCTTACAGAAAGGCAGCCCAGCATTCACGGGCGGTTTCACGAATCGGTAATTTTTTTTGTAACTCTGATGCAAACGTCCGTTTGTGTCTTTCATGGCTTTCAGTCAAGGGCGAGTGCAGCGAGGCAGCGTATGCATCGGATAACAAGCGAGGGCCTATGAAAGGCTCGGTATCGTCGGGGAGGTATGGAGATGGGTGGCGCATTGTTCATAAGGGTCCTCAATCGACCCATGTTGGTAAGCCGCTTCAGGCGTACGTTTGTCGAGGTCACCGACGTTGAGTTCGGTGAGCGAGCTCGAAAACTGTATGGCGGAGTTGTACAGGGGCCGACGGCTCGCGACGCGTATCGGTCGATATCCGGGATGGCGTTGCCGGCCCCCGACGCGGATCGTTCGACGGCGGACCACTCGACGGAAAGCTGGCTACTTCGATTGAGCGGACGAACAACGTCACACCCGCAAGCAGCATGGCTCTCCAGCTTGAACGCGACGCGGGGCGGTGATGATGTCGCCCCGGCGGTCGAGGCGCGGAGCGTCAATTCGAATGCCGGGATGGAGACGCAAGCGGATGCGGCCATGGTCGACACCGTCTTGCGTGCGATGAAGGTCGATGCGATTTCGCTGGTGATGTCGGCGGTGCACGCACCCGACGACGGTCGCAAGGTGCTCTATTTCAAGTGCGTGCCGTGGTGTTGCGCATTTGACGAAGGAGAGCCGTCACCAGATGCATATCTGTCGAGCGTCGTCCGTGCGGGACTGATGGGCTGCTTCGATCGCTATGTGGTAGCACGTGTGCTGGATGTACTGGAGAGTTCGCCGCAGCTGAGCATCGGCGTGAATCTGTCGGAACAGAGCCTCGTATCGGGATTGCAATGGGAAAGCCTGCTCGATCGGCTCACCCGCGCACCGGAGCTCGCCGAGCGTCTGGTCGTGGAGGTGAGCGAGGGGGCGCGAGTCGCAGGTGGACGCGCGCGTACTTTTCTCGATCGACTCAGGGTACTCGGCTGCCGTATCGCGATCGACGACTACGGGCTCGCTTATGGCGTCGATGTGGGAATGGCAATCCCCGCGCCGGACATCGTGAAGATTGCGCCGGCGTTCATTGCTGCAGCCCGATGGAGTGAGTCGGCGCGGAACAGGCTTCGGCATCTCGTGCGGCTCGGCACAAGCATGGCACGTGACGTCGTGGTGCTTGGTGCGCAAGGCGCGGTTGATATGGCGCTGGTTTGTGACGTCGGGGCGAAATGGATGCAGGGCGATTGAACAGGCGAAGGTTGCCAAGGCTGAGCTGCTGCCCGGTGCGGCGGTCGACTGACCTGCGAAGGGACTGCGCGCAACCTGGATGAGGGCGGTGGAGTGGGCGTTGATATTGAAGCGGGCCTCGGAGATTCGGGGGATCCGGAATCGGATGGCAATGGAGACGACGATCTGGAATCACGGTGCTGCGAAGTACGGCGTGAGCGCTTGATGATGGATATTCGATCGTGTCTGCATGTGATTGCTGATTGCTGTGTACCTGAGAGAGAAAGGGAGATCGTGAAGACAGCTTGCGACGCGGGTATGGCTGCCGGGTTCTGCGGATCTGGGTCGGCTATCGCGCAAGGTCTGAAACGAAAGCTAGAGGGTGTGCGCGGTATGGGCAGCCGGGACGACGAAGCGTGGCTCCAGAAGATGATCCGCGGTGGCTTCGACGCTGGAATGAAGTGTCGTTCCGTGAACGTGTGGCGCGCCGTTGAGACTGAGAGATCGTAGAGAACGAGTATTGAAGTTGGCTGGCAAGAAGGCCTAGCGGGAAGCGTTTCAACGTGGAATAAGAAAAAGTAAATTAGTTCGTACTACTTTAAAAATTGTGAAGTCCTGACCGGAAGACTGGCCGGCAAGCCTTCTTTCGTTAGTGTCTACCGAGCATCGGCATACCATGAATCATACATATCGCACCGTCTGGAACGAGACCCTGGGAACGTGGGTCGCTGCATCTGAATTGGACACCGCACGCGGCAAGAGCAAACGCTCGGCGGTGGTCAAACTGATGGTCAGTGCATTGCTTCTTGCCGCCGGGCAAGGGAGCTACGCCACCGTGGTCTCAGGGTTTAGTGGCGTCTGCACTAGTGGTGGCGGAACGAGTCCGGATGGTTCGCGTACGGTGGCGGCCAGCACCGCACCGATCGACGGAAGCGGCACGTTTTCGACGGTGGCGGGGTGTAATGCGAACGGCGGAGGGCTCGCCTATTTGGGCGTAACCCTCTACGGTGCGTATACGACGGCCGTTGGCGATGGTGCGGTTGCAGTAGGTATGAGCGCGTATTCCACCAAATGGGGGACGGCTGTCGGTCTGGATGCAACGGCTAGCGGCCTTGGTGCCAGCGCGTTCGGCTACGGTGCGAGTGCCGTTGGAACTTCTTCTGTTGCAATCGGCGGAGTCAATCAAAACGGGGGAGCTGGCGGCGCGGTATCGTACAACTCCGAGGATATCGCTATCGGTGCGTTTTCGACCGCAGGCGTTTCAGCGTCGTCGATCATTCGCGATACAGCAATCGGCAGCCATGCAGTCGCGACCGGTGGAGATTCGGTTGCAGTCGGCGATTACAGCACCGCGTCTGCCAGCTTTGCAAGTGCGTTCGGCGAAGGGGCGCTTGCATCCGGTACGTCCTCCACTGCACTGGGCAATGTGGCGACTGCGTCCGGTATACAGTCCGTGGCAGTGGGCCAGTTAGCCACCGCGGCGTCCCAGTCGAGTATCGCGATGGGTAGCAGTGCACGCGCGACTGCCAACAGCGCGACGTCGATCGGGGCTTCTTCTCGTGCCAACGCTACCAATGCGACAGCAATCGGTCCGACAACGACTGCGAGCGGAACGGGGTCGGTCGCGCTGGGCGGTAATGCGACTTCGGGGGCGAATGCGGCAGCGCCGGATTCGATCGCGATCGGCGGACAGTCTTCGGTTGCGTCGACGGCGACCTCGGGTATCGCTATTGGTCGTGGTGCAACCGCGAGCGCCACATCAGGCGTCGCGCAAGGCGATGCTGGCTTAGCGTCCGGCAATTATGCCGTTGCGGTTGGGAGTGCCGCCACTGCGTCCAATCAACAGGCCGCCGCGCTTGGTAATCGAGCGCTTGCATCGGGTGCCTTTGCTAATGCGCTGGGTACGTTCAGCACGGCGTCGGGTCAACAGTCGGTTGCAATCGGCAGTAATTCGGTTGCGTCGGGCGCCTATGGCAATACGCTGGGTACTGGCGCCACGGCGTCGGGTCTGGAAGCGAGTGCGATTGGTAGTGGCACCACCGGTAGTGGAGCGGGTGCTATCGCCATTGGCGCCAACGTGACATCGGGCGCCGTGTCGGCTGCCTCCGACGGTATCGCCATCGGAGGCCAGTCGTCCGTCGTTGCGGCAGCCACGTCCGGCATAGCGATTGGCCGTGGTGCGACCGCGAGCGGCGCATTCGGCATCGCGCAAGGTGATGGCGTCATCTCGGGTGCGACGGGCCAGAACGTCGCGATCGGCTCGAGCGGCACGACGGCCAACAGCAGCACGGCCGCAGGTGGCGCCGTCGCAATTGGCCGCGGCCAGACGGCGACGGGCAACGGCGCGGTCGCGATCGGCGACCCGAACTCGGCGATCGGCACGGGCGCGGTTGCGCTCGGTGCGAATGACGCGTCGAATGGGCAAGGCGCGGTTGCGATCGGCAATGCCAATACGGCAACCGGCCAGGGCTCGCTCGCATTGGGTAACAGCAGCACGGCCACCGCGGCCGGCGGCACCGCGCTCGGCGATACCGCGGTCTCCAGCGCCGCCAATGCCCAGGCATTCGGCACCGGCGCGAACGCGAGCGTGGCGGGCTCGGTCGCACTCGGTTCGGGAGCCGTCACGATCGGCGCCGCGAACACGGCGACCGGCGGCACGGGTTCCGTCACCAGCACGACGATCGGCAGTCAGACGTTCGGCACCTACGCCGGTGCGAGTTCCGCCGCCGGTGTGGTCAGCGTCGGAGCGGCCGGGGCGGAGCGGCGCATCCAGAACGTCGCTGCCGGCCTGATCAGCGCGACCAGCACGGACGCGATCAACGGCAGCCAGCTTTATGCCGTCGCCAGCACGACGACTTCGAGCATTGCCAGCCTGTCCACGTCGACCTCGACGGGCATCAGCTCGCTGTCGACAGGCCTCAGCTCGACCAATAGCTCGGTTGCTTCGCTGTCGACCTCCACGTCGACGGGTCTCTCGTCGGCGAATAGCTCGATCTCGTCGCTGTCCACCTCGACCTCGACGGGCATCAGCTCGCTGTCGACAGGCCTGAGCTCGACCAATAGCTCGGTTGCCTCGCTGTCGTCGTCCACGTCGACGGGTCTCTCGTCGGCGAATAGCTCGATCTCGTCGCTGTCCACCTCGACCTCGACCGGCATCAACTCGCTGTCGACTGGCCTGAGCTCGACCAATAGCTCGGT
>NZ_CAJPGY010000065.1:0-26098 GCF_905339915.1 Burkholderia sp. BCC1985 | reverse complement strand
TGACAACGTGAAAGCTTACAAAGGCTGGAGCAGCCCGCGCTGATCGCGCGACGCGACCCGCGATTCCTGGCGATCCCGGTCGGTGCGGGGTGCGGACACCGGCCCTGCCCGTCCGTTCACCCCAACCGCCGCACCGCCGCGCGACACGCCGCGGCACATGGTCTCGACACAACGACGACGTTCCCCCGCCGGGCCGTATTCGGCGAAGCGCTGACCGACTTCATCCGTGATGACCCGCGGCATTGGCGCAGCGTCGCCGGCGGTTCATGCTGGAACGTGGCGCGCGGCTCGGCGTGCCGACCGCCTTCGCCGGCACGGTCAGCCGCGCTGATTCGGCGGCACGGGAAAACGCCAGGCGAAGCATCCGCGCCGCCCGGTCACGCACCACGCGTCCCGCCGTTAACGCGCGCCCGCAGCAGTTGCAGGCTCTCGTCGACACTCAGTTCGGACATCGCATCGTCGCGCAGCGTATCGTCGGTCGCGCGGCGCAGCGCATGCAACGCGTGCTCCTTGAGCCGCACGATCGCGAACTGCAGCCCGCGTGCCGCGCATTCGGCGGCGAACGTGCGCAACGACTCGATCGTCGTGCCGTCGACGTCCGGCGTTTCCTCGAGACTCAGCATCACGGTATGCGTGTCGGGCGCGGCCTTCATCAGCGCGCGCACGCGATTGAGCATCCGATCGGCGTTCGCGAAGAACAGCTGCGCCTCGGGCCGCACGATCAGCACACCGGGGATCGGCTTCGCATCGGCGTGATTCGCGACGTCGACGAAATCGTGGCCGTCGCGCAGCCGGCCGAGTACGCTCACGTTCGGCTCCGACAACTTGCGCAGCGTCAGCAGCAGGTTCACGCCGATGGCCGCGAGCAGCCCGTGCAGCACGCCGAGCACGAGTACCGCGAGCAGCGCGGCGATCACGACGAGCCGGTCGCGATGCCAGACCCAATACGGGCGGAACACCGACGGATGCAGCGAGTGGCTGACCGCGAAGATCACGATCGCCGCGAGCACGGGCTCCGGCGTGCGCGCGAGTTGCGGCAGCAGCAGCCACACGATCAGCGCGACCACGCCGGCCGCCCACAAGCCCGCGAAACGCGACTGCGCGCCGGCCGCCTCGTTCGCGGACGTCGCCGAATAGCCCGCGCCGACCGGCATTCCGTGCAGCAGCCCCGACACGAGGTTCGCGCAGCCGATCGCGACCAGGTCGCGGTTCGCCGACACGCTGTCGCCGTGCTTCAGCGCGAAGTTGCGAATCGATCCGTACGACTCCGCATACAGGATCAGCATCAGCGCGAAGGCGAGCTCGACCGTCTGCATCCATGCGTTCCGGTCGAGATGCGGCAGCCCGAATTCGAGATGCCGGAAATCGATGTGTCCGACGATCGCGATCCCGTAATGCTGCCAGTCGAGCACATAGCCGGCCGCGATCGACAGCACGATCACGACGAGCGTCGCGGGCACGCGCGAGCGCCGCCCGAGCACGAACAGCAGCGCGAGCGCGGTCGCGCCGAGCGCGACGCTCGCGAGGTTTGCATGCGGTGCGCCGGTGACGAGGTCGAGTGCGACGCGCGGCGCATCGCTGTGCTGCACGGAGATCGCGAGAATCTTCGGCAGCTGCTTGATGACGATCGTCAGCGCCAGGCCGAACGTGAAACCGCGCAGGACCGGTCGCGCGACGAAATCCGACATGCCCCCGAGCCGCGCGACGCCCGCCAGGATGAACAGCACGCCGGTCATCGCGACGAGCGCGGCCGCGAGCGCGAGCTGCGCGGCAAGCGCCATCCCCGACTCGGCCAGCACGGTCGCGGCGAGCACGGCCGCTGACGACGACGTCGACGACACGATCGCAAAGCGACTGCTGCCGGTCAGCGCATAGACGACGAGCCCCGACAGCAGCGCGATCAAACCGGCCTGCGGCGGCAGGTTGGCGAGACCCGCGTATGCGACCGCCTCGGGAATCAGCAACCCGGCGATCGACAGGCCGGCCAGCGCGTCGAGGCTGATGCGCTGCGCGCGCGGCGGCGGCGCCGCATCGAGTGCAGCAAAATGCTCGGGATGCTGCAAGCCGGCATCCGGACGGGTCGGGGCGGTCGTCATGAGGCGGTAGGCACCGGGTGCGGGTCAGGGTTTGACGGCGATGACACCCGACCAGCCGGGCAGATAGCGCGCGTCCTGCGCGTGTGCGCGGCGCAGCGAGATGTCGAGCGCCTTCGCGAAGTTCTTGCGGATCTGGTCGAGCGTCACGTGCTGGCGCAGGTAGTCGGCCCACAGGAATTCGCTGAACGGCGTCGCATCCTTCGCGTAGCCGCCGGCCGTGCGCAGCTCGCCCGCGAGGCTTCGATACGGATCGTCCTCCAGCCCCGTCAGCGCCTTCGGCAGTTGCGCGTAGTCGCGACGCGAGCCGTCCACGCCGAACGGATGCACCCACTGGTTGTGTTCCATCATCCGCCAGAAGATCGTGTCGTCGAGCCAGGACAGATCCTTCAGCAGCATCGCGTTCACGCGCGCCTCCCCTTCCTCGATCAGCGCCAGGCCGAGATGGTGATGGTCGGTGATGTAGTGCAGCCCGCCCGGGCCGAGGACAGCCGGAAACCAGTGCGAGTCGATCGCGGCCTTGCGGGCGCGCTTGTCGAGCGCCTTCCAGTGCTTGCGCTTCGCTTTCACTTCGCGATAGCCGACCGTCATTTGCGTCGGACGCAGTGCGTCGAGCCGGACGGGAATGAGATGAACGTCGTTGCCGAGTGCCATGGTCGTACCCCATGTTGCGAATTTCCGGCAACGATACTCCTGATCGTGCGAGCCGTTAATACGTCGCGACGTCGATGCGCGTGCGCTTGACCATCCCTGACATCCGGTCGCGTCCGCACGCGACGCTATGCACGCAGGTCGTCGCGCTCGAGACGATGGCGAACGTAAGGAATGCCGTCGTGAATAACGCTCACGCGCCGCATCCCGAGCTTGCGCGCGACGTTCAACGAACCCGAGTTCGCCTCCGCGATATCAGCGATCACGCGCGGCAGCCGCACGGTGTCGAACGCGTGACGCACGACGGCCGCGGCGGCCTCGCACGCGATGCCGCGCCCCCACGCCGCGCGCACGAGTCGCCAGCCGATCTCGACGTCGCGCGCGCCGCCCGCATAATCGGGAATCAGCAGGATCCAGCCGATGAACGCGTCGGGCGCGGCCTTCTCGAAGATCGACCAGTAACCGAGGCCCGGCGGATAGGCGCGCGTGATCCGGTGCGTGACGAATCGGCGATGTTCGTCGGGGTCGTGCCACGGCCCCGCGATGTAGCGCGTGACCTCCGGATCGCCATCCATCGCGATGCTCGCGTCGAGGTCGGCCAGCACGCGCGGGCGCAGCCACAGCCGCGCGGTCTCCAGGGCGGGCAGCGCGGCAACGGACGGTTCGGTCATCGGGGCTCCTGATTCGGGTGGTGATGCGCATCGCGTGCATTACGTATCTGATACAAAAAACCTTCCGGAATGATACAGACGACTGTCGCTCGTCACGCACACGCTCATTTCCGTTTTCTCAACAGTTCATTTCGTAGGGATTATTCCCGATGCGCGGTTATCGCGCCCCACATCGCACGGCGCGGCGGCCTACACTCGATCCATGCCCCCGCGCCGCGCGCCAGCCGGGCCGGCATCCGCCGGCAGAGTGTGCGCACAAGCCAACGAGGAGACCTCGGACATGAGCTGGACCCGCGAACAACGCAACGTCACGATCGCCGCCTACCTGGGCTGGACACTCGACGCGTTCGATTTTTTCCTGATGGTCTTCGTGCTGAAGGACATCGCCGCCGAATTCGCGTCGACGATTCCCGCCGTCGCGTTTGCGCTTACGCTCACGCTCGCGATGCGCCCGATCGGCGCGCTGATCTTCGGGCGGCTCGCCGATCGTTTCGGCCGCCGCCCGACGCTGATGGTCAACATCGCATGCTATTCGCTGCTCGAGCTCGCGTCGGGCTTCGCGCCGAGCCTCACCGCGCTGCTCGTGCTGCGCGCGCTGTTCGGCATCGCGATGGGCGGCGAATGGGGCGTCGGCTCCGCGCTGACGATGGAAACCGTGCCGACCCACGCGCGCGGCTTCGTGTCGGGCCTGCTGCAGGCCGGTTATCCGAGCGGCTACCTGCTCGCGTCCGTCGTGTTCGGCCTGCTCTACCAGACCATCGGCTGGCGCGGGATGTTCATGGTCGGCGTGCTGCCTGCGCTGCTCGTGCTGTACGTGCGCACGCACGTGCCCGAATCGCCGGCCTGGAAGCAGATGGAAAAGCGCCCGCGCCCGAGCCTCGGCGCCACGCTGCAGCAGAACTGGAAGCTCACGATCTACGCGATCGTGCTGATGACCGCGTTCAACTTCTTCTCGCACGGCACGCAGGATCTCTACCCGACCTTCCTGCGCGAACAGCATCACTTCGATCCGCACACCGTGTCGTGGATCACGATCGTGCTGAACATCGGTGCGATCGTCGGCGGCCTGTCGTTCGGCGCGATCTCGGAGCGGATCGGCCGCCGCCGCGCGATCTTCATCGCCGCGCTGATCGCGCTGCCGGTGCTGCCGCTGTGGGCGTTCTCGAGCGGCCAGCTCGCGCTCGCCGCCGGCGCGTTCCTGATGCAGATCTCGGTACAGGGTGCGTGGGGCGTGATCCCCGTCCACCTGAACGAGATCTCGCCCGACGAGATCCGCGCGACCTTCCCCGGCGTCGTCTACCAGCTCGGCAACCTGCTCGCGTCGGGCAACGCGACGATGCAGGCATCGCTCGCGGTCTCCCAGGGCAACAACTACAGTTTCGCGCTGGCGCTCGTGGCCGGCATCGTCGCCGTCGTGATCGCCGTGCTGATCCTGTTCAGCCGCGAACGGCGCGGCATCGACATGACGCAATCGGTCAATACGCGTACCACCGCCGGCTGAAGCCGCGCATTGCCGCGACGCACCATCGCGCGTGCCCCGTCCCGCCGGGGCCACGCGACAGACTTTCCGCATCCGCACATCGAACTAGAGGAATTTGTCCAGATTCCGCGCTTGCCCGCGCCGCACGCGTTTTTTTATCTTAATAAAAACGGCTGTTTGAATCAGACAATCAAATCACCTGTTCGCGGCCGGGCAACCGGCATTGGGAGGCGGGACATGGCAGTCAGTCAGGAGGGGCGAGCGTCCGCGGGACGACCGTCCGGGACGCGTTTATCCGGCAATCGGCAGACCGGCGGGACGAAGGCGCGCATTCTCGATGCGGCCGAGGACCTGTTCATCGAACATGGCTTCGAAGCGATGTCGATGCGGCAGATCACGTCGCGCGCAACGGTGAACCTCGCCGCGGTCAACTACCACTTCGGCAGCAAGGAAGCGCTGATCCACGCGATGCTGTCGCGCCGACTCGACCAGCTCAACCTGGAACGCCTCGGCATCCTCGACCGCTTCGATGCGCAGCTCGGTGCGCACATCACCTGCGAGCACGTACTCGGCGCGATGTTCATTCCCGCGCTGAAGGCGTCGCGCGACCCCGAGCGCGGCGGCCCCGCATTCCTGCGGCTGATCGGCCGCGCGTACACCGATCCGTCGCCGTTCGTGCGCAACTTCCTGACCGCGCACTACGCGAGCGTCGCCGGCCGCTTCTTCGATGCGTTCCAGCGCGCGCTGCCGCATCTGCCGCGCACCGAGCTCGGCTGGCGGCTGCACTTCGCGATCGGCGCGCTGTCCGGCGCGCTGGCCGGTGCCGAAACCGAAAGCCTGATCGACGAATTCTCGCAAGGCCGCACGATGAACGACGTGCAGATGATCGCGCGGCTGTCCTCGCTGATCGTCGCCGCGCTGAAGGCACCGATGCCCGACAGCGCGCAGTTGTCGATCTTCGCGGCCGTGCTCGACGATGCGGGTGCGAGCGAAGCGTTCGGGCTGTCGTCGAGCACGGCTGCTGCCGATACGGCGACGGCGCCTTCGGCGAGCTGATCGCACCAGGCCGCGCAGGCGGCGTTTCACGATTTGGGCGGCCCGGGCCGGCGTTGATGCGCCGGCCCGGGCCGAACGAATGTCATGCGGCGGGAGCCAAGGCAGGCTTGCTTTCGTCGACGAAAAACATGGGTACGAGTAAGCGCTGGAGTGCTGACTCTCACTGACTGCGAAGCATGGGGCGGGAGTAAGCGCTGAAGTGCTAACTCTCACCGACCGCGAAGCACGGGTGAGCGTAAGCGCTGAAGCGCCAACTCTCACCGACCGCAAAGCATGGGGTGAGCGTAAGCGCTGAAACGCCAACTCTCACCGACCGCAAAGCATGGGGTGAGAGCAAGCGCTAAAGCGCTAACTCTCACCGACCGCGAAGCATGGGGTACGAGTAAGCGCTAAAGCGCTAACTCGTACCGACACCGGAGACACATCATGGCCTCATCCGCAGCAACCGCAGCGGCCCAGCTCCCGCCGAACAGCGACGGCATCTGGTACGCGTCGTATCCGCCCGGCGTGCCGCACGAGATCGACGTCACGCAATTCGCATCGCTCGTGCAGTTCTTCGACGAATGCACGACGCGCTTCGCCGAGCGGGTCGCCTACGTGAGCGCCGGCGCATCGATGACCTACCGCACGCTCGCGCAGAAAGTCGATGCGTTCGCGTCGTATCTGCAAAGCACCGGCGTAAAACCGGGCGACCGCGTCGCGATCATGCTGCCGAACACGTTCCAGTACCCGGTCGCACTGTTCGGTACGCTGAAGGCCGGCGCGATCGTCGTCAACGTCAATCCGCTCTACACCGCGCGCGAACTCGCGCACCAGTTGAAGGACAGCGGCGCGCAGACGATCGTCGTGTTCGAGAACTTCGCGCGCACGCTGCAGGACGCGCTGCCGGAAACGCAGGTGAAGAACATCATCGTCACCGCGCTCGGCGACCTGCTCGCCGACGGTTTCAATGCGAAGGGACGCCTGATCAATTTCGTGCTGAAGCACGTGAAGAAGCTCGTGCCGGCCTACAACCTGCCGCAGGCGATCCGGCTGCGCTCCGCCCTCGCGCTCGGCGCACGCGGCAAACCGCAGCCGGTGCAGACGACCCGCGACGATCTCGCGTTCCTGCAGTACACCGGCGGCACGACCGGCGTCGCGAAAGGCGCGATGCTCACGCACGGCAACCTGATCGCGAACCTGCTGCAAGCGAAGGCGTGGATCGCCGACCAGGTGTCGGGCGACGTCGAGACCGTGCTCACGCCGCTGCCGCTCTATCACATCTATTCGCTGACGGTGAACGCGTTCATCTTCATGGGGCTCGGCGGACGCAACATCCTGATCGCGAACCCGCGCGACATGAACATGGTGATGAAGATCATCCGCAACGAAACGTTCACCGGGATCACCGGGATCAACACGCTGTACAACGCGTTCCTCGACAACGACGAATTCCGCAAGCGCGACTTCTCGAAGCTCAAGCTCGCGATGGCGGGCGGCATGGCGATGCAGCGCGCGGTCGCGGAGCGCTTTCAGCAAGTCACGGGCCGGCCGGTCATCGAGGGCTACGGGCTCACCGAATGCTCGCCGATCGTCACGATGAATCCGGTGAACCTGAGCGACATGGCCGGGTTCAGCGGCTCGATCGGCCTGCCGGCCCCGTCGACACTCGTGCGCTTTCGCCGCGAGGACGGCACCTGGGCCGCCGTCGGCGAGCCGGGCGAGCTGTGCGTGCACGGCCCGCAGGTGATGCGCGGCTACTGGCAGCGGCCCGACGAAACCGCGAAGGTGATCGACGCCGACGGCTGGCTCGGCACCGGCGACATCGGCGTGATGGACGAGCGCGGCTTCATCCGCCTCATCGACCGCAAGAAGGACATGATCCTCGTGTCGGGTTTCAACGTGTATCCGAACGAGATCGAGGAAGTGCTGGTCATGCATCCGGGCATCAGCGAAGCCGCTGCGATCGGCATCCCGGACGAAGTACAGGGCGAACGGATCAAGGTCTTCGTCGTGCGCCGCGACCCGACGCTGACGGTCGACGACGTGCTCGCGCACTGCCGCAAGAACCTGACCGGCTACAAGATGCCGAAATTCGTCGAGTTCCGCGATGCGCTGCCGCAGACCAACGTCGGCAAGATCCTGCGCCGCGCGCTGCGCGACGAGGAACTCGCCAGGATCAAGGCCGCGAAGCAAGGCTGAACGATCCAATCCGCCCGGAGACGCTGTCGATGAACGAAGGAACGAAGCGCCGCGCGCGGTACGCCGCCGCGGCACTCGCGTGCGTGCTGTCGCTCGCGCAAGCCGGCCTGCACGCCGAGGAAACCGCCGATGCCGCGAGCGCGGTACAGGAGGCCGCACTGCCGGCGGAGCTGGCGAAGGTCACGCGCGAGCCGGTCGCGCAGCAGGCGCACTGGCTGCGCACGGCCGCCCAGCGCGGCGCGCTCGCGCAACTCGACGACGCGACGCTCACGGCGCTGTTCAAGGCCCTCGATCCGCTCGCCGTACCGCTCTATATCCGCAATGGTCCCAACGGCTATCCGTCGTACCAGTTCACGATGGTGCGCCAGGAACGCATCAGCGGGAAATGGTCCGACACGCCCGACCGCATGCTCGTGAAGACGACCCGCGAACCGTTGCGCGTTTATGCGAAATGGCTGCCGGGCGGCGCGCATGCGGGACAGGAGACGATCTACGACACGACGCGGCGCAAGGACGAGATGTACGGCCATCTCGGCGGCCTGCTCGGCAAGATTCCGTTGTGGACGGCACTTGACGGCGCACTCGCGCGTGCGCAGTCGAATCACCAGGTGAAGGATCTCGGCACCGAGTTCATCACCAACCTGTACCTGACCGAAGGAAGGAAATACCAGGAAGCCGGCGTGCAGCGGCCGACCCAGGTTGAGGCGAAGACGATCGGCGGCGTGCGCGTCGTCGCGCTCACCTACGAGACGCCGACCGGCCGGCCGCAGTTCTACGCGAAAAAGGAAATCCTCGGGCTCGACCTGCACGCGCCCTACTTCAGGACCATCGAGTCCTATGACAACGACGGCAGGATCTTCGAACGGATCGTCATCGAGAAAATCGCGCCGGCGACGCTCGACGAATCCGCGTTCGACCCGAAGAACCCGGACTATGCGTTCTGATCGTCACCGGCGTCGGCGCCACGCAGGTCGCGCTCAATCATCATCGTCGTCGTGATGATGCTTGTGCCAATGCTTGTAATAATGCTTGCGCCATTTCCGATAGCCGTCGTCGTCCTCGTCGCCGTAGTAGCCGTATCCGTAACCCGGATAAGCGACCACCGCAGGCTGCGGCGCCACATAGACCGGCGCCGGTTCGACATAGACCGGTGCGACCGGCACGCCGATGCCCACCGACAGGTCGACGCGCCCCGCCATTGCACTGCCGGAAGCGAGCAACGCCACACTCCCGATCCACACCGCCAATCCCCTCTTGTTCATGTTCCCCTTCCCGGATCCGCCGGCCTGCCCGGCATGCGCGTGGAATGTAATCCCGCCGCGCGCCGCCAGGTGCTACGCCATTGCGAGATTCGTAACGCGACGTAACGAAACGGCACTAGCCATTCGACCGAATCGCGAAAATGCACGGGAACGTCTATAGTGGGTTACGGTTCGACACAATCACGACTGCGCGCTGGTGGAACGAACAGGGTAAAATCCCGCCAAACACTTGGTGGGCAACCACGCCACACACACGCACAACATATTCTCTGACGCAGGCTCCTGCCGCACCTCAATGGCCAATCCCGCAGAATCCCATCCGCAAAACGACTTCATCAATTCGGCGCGCAAGGAACGTAAGCGTGTTGAAATCTATCTCGTCAACGGCATTCGTCTGACGGGATGTATCGAGTCGTTCGACCAGTACCTGGTGATGCTGCGCACCCCCGTGGGTCTGCAAGGCATCTACAAGCGTGCGATTTCCACGATCCAGCTCGACACGGGCGGCTCGCGCCCGGGCGGCGGCGGTCCCCGCGGCCCGCGGCCCGGCGGTCGGCCGGGCGGCCGCGAAGGCGGCGGCCACAGCCCGTACGGCTCGCACGGCGGCCCCCGCGAATCGCGTGGCGACGGCGGCGGCTACGGCTCGCGCGAGCCGCGTGAAGGTTACGGTTCCCGTGAACCGCGCGAAGGTTATGGCGCGCCGCGCGAGCCCCGCGAAGGCTATGGCGCCCCGCGCGAAAGCTACGGCGCCCCGCGCGATGCCGGCGACGCATCGGGCAACACGTCGCCGTCCGACGCACGCGGCGGCAACGGGCCGGTGATCGTCACGCGCCGGCGGCGAATCGTGCCGGACGGCCAGTAAAACAAAAGGGCAAGCCAGGCGGCTTGCCCTTTTTTCTGGCGGATCGGCGCGGCATGTCGCCGCACCGGCCGTGCCGTGATCGCTCAGTGTGCCGTCGTCGGCAAACCTGCGTCGGCCTCCCGCTGCAGCGAACGCACCTGCTGCTGCAACGCGCGCAGTTGCGACTGAAGCGCCGCCTGTTGCGCCTGCAGCGCCGCCGTTTCGTTGCGGACGCTCTTCTGGCGATCCGCGACCGCCGCCTGCTGCTCGCGGGCGATCGAGATATCGGCCTGCAGACGCCGCGCCCGCTCCTGCGCGACTTCGATCTGCCGGTCCGTCTGCACCTTCTGCGACTCCAGCTTCGCCGCACGCAGCTCGTTGACGGACAGCCGTTCCGCCTGACGCGAGAAATCGCGATAGATCGCTTCCGCGCGCGATTCGTCGTAAGTCTTGATCACGCGCCAGAACGCCTTCTGCTGGAACAGCGCGACGAAATAGGAACCGTCCTTCACGCTGAACAGCTGGCTCGCGCCGTAGCTGCCGTTATAGCTGGTGCGCATTTCCGTCAGCGAATGCGCCTGGATCTGGCGCTGCAGTTCGTCAACCGTGCTCTGCCCCGTCGTCTCGCCTGCCTGCGGCTGTATCGAGGTTTGAACCTGCTGATCGATCACCGGAATCGCCGCCACCGGTGCCGACGCCTGCTGTACCGCCGGCGATGCATTGCCCGCCAATCCCTGCGCGAACGCGCCCTGCATGCCTCCCATCATCGCGAGCAACACCCACGCCCGCCCCAACCCCGTCATATGGCTCATGAATTTTGATTCCTGCCCGTGTCGTTGTAATTCAGCGCGATTTTATCGCATTAATTATTCGCTTTCGCGGGTCTCGGGCTCTTCGTCGAAGATCTGATATTTGCGCATCTTTTCCCACAGCACCTTCCGGCTGATGCCGAGCTGCTGCGCCGTATCCTGCCGTCGCCAGCCGTTTGCGTCGAGGGCCGCGATCACGCGGCTGCGCTCGTTCATGTCCCACTTGCTGCGGTCGACGAAGACCTCCGCCACGCTCTCCGCCGGCACCGGCTGCGCCGCATTGCGCGCATGCGCGACCAGCCGCTGCAGTCGCGCGGCGTCCCAGCCGCCCGTTTGCCGCACCGTCACGCCGACGCGCTCCGCAAGGTTGCGCAGTTCGCGCACATTGCCGGGGAAATAGCTGTCCGCGACCGCATCCGCAAGCCAGTAAGGCAGGTCGGACAGTTGCGCGAGCCGTTCGTCGCCCACCACCTCCGCGACGAACGACTTGAACAGCGCGATCTTGTCGACCGCGCCCCGCTCTTCCAGCGACGGAATGCTCAGTTCGATCACCGCGAGCCGGTAATAAAGATCCGCGCGGAACAGGCCTTCCTTCACGAGCTGCGGCAGCTTCTTGTTGCTGGCCGCGACGAGACGGAAATCGACCTTGATCGGCGTCGTCGCGCCGACCCGCAGCACGGCGCCGTCCTCGAGCACGCGCAACAGCTTGACCTGCTGATACAACGGCAGATCGCCGACTTCGTCGAGGAACAGCGTGCCGCCCGCCGCCTGCTCGAAATAGCCTTTATGCGCAACAACCGCGCCGGTAAACGAGCCTTTTGCGTGCCCGAAGAACAGCGATTCGAACAGGCCGTCCGGAATCGCACCGCAGTTGACCGGCACGAATTCGCCGTCGCGGTAGCGCGAATGCTTTTCGTGAAGCAATTGCGCGATGCGTTCCTTGCCGACGCCGGTTTCGCCGTGCAGCAGCACGTTGGTGTCGCAGTCGGCGAACATATCGACCTCGTGCAGCAGCGCCTGCATCGACTCCGAGTGCGCGACGAGTTCGGACGGCCGCAGCGTATCGGCCGCATGCGCGCGCAGCTGCGTGACGAGCTTGCCGATCATCCCGCGCAGCTCGGCGCACGTGAAGTCGAGCGGCAGGATGTGCGAATAGTCGGGCGGATACTGCGACGCGTCGTGGTCGCGCGCCGCGCCGACCCAGACGACCGGCATGCCGATGTTGGCCTGCCAGTCGCGCAGGAACGCCGCGCCGGTCTCGATCATCGTCACGCTGATGATCGCGAGCGATGGCCGCAAGGCGGCGCGCTCCGGCGAGATTTCCGCATTGTCGGCGCGGATCACTTCGACGTCGAAGCTCGCCATGCAGCGGGCAACGCGGTCGACAATGTCCGCCTTGCCTTCCCAGACGTACAGGTCGAGTTCTGCGATTGCGGAGGGGGTTCTCATCGTTGATGCTTTCAATGAACGATTTGCGGGGCGTTGCAAGTCAAGCCGTGTTGAATCACGGTCAGCTGTCCGATCTGCAATCCTAATGCCGTCAGCAATGGTGTCACCAGCGTATTGAGCAACGGATTGACGAGCCCGAGCAGCAAAGGAATGAGCTGCCCCGTCAGCGGCTGAAGAATCTCGGTCAGGATCGATAGATCCAGCCCCAAGACATTCAGCTGAAGCGACGGTAGATTCAACAGATTGGTCAGTTGTACGTTGAGTGTGTTGGTCGCCGTCGACGACGTGGTCCAGTTGGGCCCGGGAGACCACGCGGACGACGTACAAGCGCCGTTGCTCGGCTTGGTATTGCAGAACGAGTATTGCGAACTGTTCTGATAGACGATCCCCGTCCCGCTCAATGACAGGCTGGCGTTCAGCGCGCCAGGGGTCGAGGGCAATGGCGGCCCGCTGTAGATGGGCGTGCTGGCGCTACTCCCAACGTACGCGACGGGATTCGATACCGACAGGACGACTTGTAGAAGCGAAAAATTGCCGAGTAGTCCCCCGCCCGACAACTTGGCAACGGGAATCGTGCCGGAGGTGGACGCACAGCTCGGTGAATTGAGGTTCAGCTTGCCGCCAGTTGTTTGTCCGGCGCAAATCATCGCTACACCCGGCAACGCACCGAACGTCGCGGTGCTCGATGCAGGGGTCGATTGGCAACTCGTATTGGCCAGCCAAGCGCGCCCTGGGCCGCCCAGGATGATATAGAGCGGCAAGTGCGGTCCCGTCAGCTGAAGCGTCAATACGCCGGGAATTCCCAGTGGAGGCGGATCCGACAGCGCCTGCACATCGACGTAGAGTCCGATCTCCGCTTGCGACGCCTGCGTGCGCCAGATGCCGTTTACTTGTCCGGCCTCGCCAATTCCGATCGACGGCGGTGCCAGCACCTGCAATTGCAGGCTATTGACTCGAACCAGCGACGACACCGCTGAAATGAGCGGGCAAAACGGACTGCCGGGGCAGTTGCCTTGGCCGACCGACACCGTCAGCGCGCTGTTGTATGCCCCGACCTCCGCCGTCGTCAGCAGCAGTTGAAGCACATTGATGCTTGCGTTCGCGGCCGCTTCCGCATTGCTGCCCGAGTATTGAAGGAGACTTCCCAAAGAGATCTTGTTGGCATTGACGTTGGCGCCAACACTGTTCTTCAGCGCGGTGAGTACCGTGCCCACCGTGGTATTGCTGCCGACCGCGGTGGCGGTGAGGTTCAGGATATCCGCTACGGTCAGATTGAGACCGAGCAACTTCCCGACGCTGGCTGGACTCGACATCCCCGCGGTGCCGAGCTGTGTCGCGACGTTCGCCAACTGACCCAGCGTAACGTTTGCCCCGGCCAACGCCTGGTAACTCGCCAGACCGACATTGACGTTGGCCGACGCGCCCAGCAATCCGGTGAGCAGCGGGTCAAGAATCGCGGACGACGAGGAATTCAGGCTCGCGAGCGTCGACCCCACGCTGAACGTGTCGATTGCCGCCGCGCGTGCGGTAGCCGTTGCGGAAACAACGACCTGCCGCCCGCTCAACTTGTTCAGCAGCCCAAGGAAGAAGTAGCTCACCTGCCGGTACGCCGTCACCTGCGCCGCATTCGCCGCGGCCGACGCCGGCGTCACATAGGCGGTCGACGGATCCCACCTCCCGCAACTGACGGCAATCTGGTCCCTTCCCGCCGTAGGATTTGCTGTTGCCGTGGCGCTTATCAGCGTAACCGTATAACCCTTGTCGTTGATGTTCGCGCTCGTGGTTACATTGTTCTTCGCATCGCTCAGGCAACCAGTCGGATCGCTCGACATCGGCTGCACCGCCGCCAACGCGGCCAGGTCCGCGACCCGCTGCAGATCCCGCTTCTGCAGGTACAGATTCGCGATGTCGATGACCCCGAGCACGACGATCGCGACCGTGACCCAGAGCGCTGCCATGACCACGATGGAACCGCGTTGACGTCGCTTCCCCGGCCAGCGAGCACCCCGCCGCCGAGATCCATATGGTTGATCTACGCGCATCGTCATCTCGATTACTGCGCGCCCTGCCCGCTACCCGACATGCCACCGGACGAGCTACCAAGTTGCGTGCTCATCGACTCGGGAATCTTGTTCTTGAACGAATCGAGATAGCGCTGATAAACGAGCGACGCGACATCGCCGAGCATCGGTTGCGTCGGCGCCGCCGCGCGATTGTCTCGTTGCAACGAAAGCCACTCCTTCGTCGAACGGTCGACGTCGGATGCGGACGGTGCCGTTCCCTGTTGCGCCTGTGCGGCTGCAGTGCCCATCGCCATGCCCATGATCGCGCTCAACACCACGACGCGGCCCGCAAGCGTGTTTCGATAATATTTATTGTTCATGTCGTTCCCCGCCTGTCTGTTCATTGTGCAAACCGTTGCAGCAGCGGCACGGTCTGGTCATAGCCGAAATTATTTGCCATCGGCGTGATCGGTGCAGTCGTGGAGCGCCGCGATACCACCGGCGGCGTCGCGACCGCACGCTGCTGCGCACGTGCCGCGGCCGCGATTTTTGCGGCATCGCCGACGATGTTCTTGCGGATATCCGTCGGAAGATGCTGCTGGTTCATCAACCGCTGCGCGTCCTGCGAGCGCCCGGCAGCAAGCAGATACAGCGCGAGGTTGCTGACGATTTTCGGGTTGCGTTGATCCAGTTCCGCCGCCTTCATCAGCGGCACCCGCGCACCGACCACATCGCCGTTACGCAACTTCGCATAGGCGAGATCGGACAGCAGCGACGCGTCGGTCGGCGCGAGCTCGGACGCCTGCGTCAAGGCCTGTACCGCCTGGGCGAAATCGCCGGCCGCACCGGCGATCAGCCCAAGCCCCCGGAAACCACGCGCGGTGAGCGGCGTCTTCAGCAACTGTGTGTATGCAGCCGCGCTCGCAGCCGGCTGGTCGGTCATGCGCAGCGCATCAGCGCGCAGCAATATCGAGTCCGGCGACACGCCGTACGCCTTGTCGTATGCGTCGATGTGCGCAAGCGACGCGTAATAGAGACCCTGTGCCTGCATCCGCTGGATCAGACCGAGATACATCGCGGGCGTATCCGGCACCGCCTGTTTCTGGTCAGCCGCCTGGATCAGCGCCGCACGTTCGGTCTGTGCCCCGACGCCGTACCCGCTTTCCTTGGTTGCACATGCGGCAAGGAGCAGCACCGCCATCGCCATACTTGCGTGCCTCGCCATCCTGCTTATCCGCTTCATCGTCTTTCCTTCCAACCATCAATGACGCGCCGACAGCGCATGCATCACCGCCAGAAACCCGGGCCCCGCCGTCACGATCAGCAGTGCGGGCAACAGCGTCAGGACCATGACACCTGTCATCTTCACGGTCAGTCGACCGATCCGCTCGCGCAGCATCGCGCGGCGCGTTTCGCGCAGCCGGTCGCCGAACTGCTTGAGCGGCTCCTGCACCGCGCCGCCGTGCTTGTCGACCTGCACCATCAACCGGGCAATCGCGCGCAAGTCCTCGTTGTCGAACCCGCCGGACAACCGCTGCATCGATTGGTCGCGCGTGCGGCCCGCCGCAAACTGACGCTGCGCGATTCCAACCTCGGACGACAGCACCGGCATCATCCCGCGGAAATCGTTCGTCACGACCTGCAGGCTTTGATCCAGCGACAATCCCACGCCCTGCAACAGGCGCAGCATGTCGACGAGTAAAGGCAGTTCATCGACGACGCTCTGGCGCCGTGCCGCTGCACGACGGCGCACATAGAGTTTCGGCAGCATGAAGCCAAACCCGAATGCGGCGAACATGCCGATCGTCCAGTGTCCGCCTTTCATTCGTCCACTCGCGACTACCGCGAAAAGCACCGGCACCGCGATCCCGCAAGCGATCCGTGCGATCAGAAACAGCCCGCGCGTGTGCGTGTCGACGTAACCGCATTGCTCGAGAAGACGACGATCCTCTTCCGCGACGATGTGCTTGCCGAAACCGGTATCGAGCCAGCGCATCCCCGCCGCAGACAATCGTGCGAGCATCCGCTCGATGCGCTGCTGGCCACGCATGTCCGGTCTCGCTTCCGTACGTTCTTCCGTCGAGGTCCGGAGCTTGGCCGCTTCGAGTGCTGCCATACGCTGGTCGAGCGCATCGGCCAGCGCGCGTTGGGCACGCGACGCGGCCCTCGCACGCAGCAATGCGATCATTCCAAGCAAGAGCACGCCCAGCGCGCCGAGCGCCAGAGCAATCGAGCCGATCTGAGTTGCCGTCATCGCATCACCTGAGTCGAGCCATTCGATACAACCACACGCTCCCGGCAACCTGCATCAGGAACGCGAAGACAAGGAACGTGCGTCCGTTCGGATCAATCCACATGCCTTCCAGATACTTCGGATTGGTCATCACGACAAAACTGCCGATCGCGATCGGCAGCATCATGAGCACGAACGCCGACAACCGCGTCTCCGCCGACATCGCCGCCAGTTCGCGCTCCGCCTGCTCGAGGTCGCGCATGAACACGGCCATGCGCTCGAGCATCACGTCCGCACGGCCGCCATATTTGACCGACAATCGCAGCACGGATCCGAGAAGTTCGAATTCCTTCGTCCGGTAGATCTTCGCGATATGAAGCATCGCGCGATCGATCTCGACACCCGTGCGCAACATCCGGGACACGTGGTCGAGACACCCCCGCAGCGGCTCCTCCGTCGTCAGCAGCGCTGCCTGGAATGCGGCCGGCACGCTGTTGCCGAGCGTCACCAGTCGCACGATCCCGTCGAGAAACGATGGAATCTGCCGGACGATTTTCAGTCGACGCCGCTGGATGCGCGATGTGAGCCAGATGCCGAAAATCGCGCTCCCGCAGACAAGCGCGGCGAAACACGCGAGCACGCCGCCGCGGCTGCCCGCGATTGCCGCAACCGTCACGAGAGCCGCCAGCGCGACGATCGCCTTGCCGCGTGCGCCTTCGATCCCGGCACGGTTCACGAGGTCGGTCAGATACTCCGTCGCCATCGCCAGCCAGTGCACCCAGAAAGCACCGGATGCCGCATTGCGCGCGCCACTGGATGACGACACGACACGCGGCGCAGCGGATGCTGCCGGTCTTGCAACCGGTGCCGCCGCGCGTGCGCCGGGCTCCAGCCGACTGTCGATGAAGCGCTTCGCATCGGTGCGCACGCGCCGGGTTTCCGCATGTCGCCACAGCATCAGTGCCGATGCCACGCACAGCATCGCGACCGCGAGCATCCAGATCGTTGCGCTATACATTGAAGCCCCCGCCGCGACCGAAACCGCCGCCGCCAAAGCCGCCGCCGAAACCGCCGAGGCCGCTGTTCGTCAGCGTCTGGCGGAAACGCGCGAGCTTCGGCGAATGCGGATGAATGCCCAGCGATTCCCAGTGATCGACTTCCTCGCCCTCCGGCGTGACGCGCGCTTCGTAGCGATACAGCTCCTGCGTCGCGATGATGTTGTCGGACAGACCGGTCACCTCGGTGATCGACAGAATCCGGCGGCGTCCATTCGACAGGCGTCCGATCTGCACGATGAAGTCGATCGCGTTCGCGATCTGGCGACGCAGGCTCGACTCGGTCCCCTGGAAGCCCGCGAAGCCGGCGAGCATCTCGAGACGGTACAGGCACTCGCGCGGCGAGCTCGCGTGCACGGTGCCCATCGAACCGTCGTGACCCGTGTTCATCGCCTGCAGCATTTCGAGCACTTCACCGCCGCGCACTTCGCCGACGATGATCCGGTCCGGACGCATCCGCAGCGTATTGCGCAACAGATCGCGAATCGTCACGACGCCACTACCGTCGAACCCGCCCGGCCGGCTTTCGAGCCGCACGACGTGCGGATGGTTCAGCGACAGTTCCGCCGTATCCTCGATCGTCACGACACGCTCGGCCTCCGGAATGTGGAACGCGAGCGCATTGAGCAGCGACGTCTTGCCCGAGCTCGTGCCACCCGACACGAGCACGTTGCAGCGGGCCTCGACCGCCGCCTCGAGCAATGCACCGATCTCTTCGTTGTACGTGCCGTTGCCGAGCAAGTCCGAAGGCTTGAGCGGGTCCTTGCGGAATTTCCGGATCGACACGATCGGGCCGTCGATCGACAGCGGCTCGATCACGACGTTCACGCGGCCGCCGTCGGGCAGTCGCGCGTCGACCATCGGGTTCGATTCATCGAGACGGCGCCCGATCGGCGCGAGGATCCGGCGCACGATTCGCAGCAAATGCGCGTTGTCGGTGAAGCGCACCGGCAGCTTCGCTAGGATCCCGTGACGCGACACGTACACGTCGTTGTAGCCGTTGATCAGGATGTCCTCGACCGCCGGATCCGCGAGCAGATCCTCGATCGGCCCGAAGCCCGCGAGTTCCTTCGTCAGCGCCTCGGCGATCGCACGCACCTCGTTCTCGTTGAGCGGAATGCGGCGCAGGCGCACGAAGCTGTCGATCTCGAGATCGACGAACTGATTGATCGCCTGGCGCGACCATCGGCCGAACTCGGCTCCCAGTTCTTCGATACGCGTCAGCAGGTGCTCGTGCGCGGCATTCTTGATGTCGTGGAATTGCTGCGTCTGGGAGAACGGCGCTGCGCCGTCGGCGAATTGAATGTCGTGTGCCATCGGTTACGACCGCTTGGACGAAGGTTGAATGAAACGTTTGAGCGCGGACAGGCCGGGCGCCGCGCGCGACGCGCCCGCCATGCCCGATACGCCGGGCAACCGCGCGGCGAGGGATTCGAGTGCGCGCACGTAAGGATCACGCTCTGCCGCATCGACGATGAGCCGCCCCTGGTTCGCCGCATGGCCGATCGCGACGCGGCGCGCGGGCAAGCTGCCGACCAGCGACAACCCGAGACGCTCGGCGATCTGTCCGGGCATCAGGCCCAGCGCGGGATCGTACTGGTTGACCACGAGCTTGACGCGATCGGTATCGACGCCCCCATCGCGCAACCCGGTGATCAGGTCGGCGGCCGAAACGATCGATGCGACGCCTTGATCGCAGACCAGCCACGCCTCGTCGGCCGATGCGGCGATCTGCGTGACGAACTCGCGATTCGAGAACCCGCCGAGATCGACGACCTGCTGGTCGAAGAACGCACGAAAACGGTTCAGCAGGCCGACGCATGACGCATAAGACACGTCGCGCAACCCGCCCAGGTCCGGCGGCAGCGTCGTCAGCGCGACACCGCTCTGATGCCTCGTGAGCGCGGTGTTCACGAACGTGCGGTCGATGCGGCGCAGGTTCTGCACCGCATCGATGAAATGAAATTCGCAACGCGTGTTCAGAAACAGCGCGCCGTCGCCGGCCGGCAACCCCAGGTCGATCAGCGCGGTCTGGCGGCCGGCCGGCGCACCGCCGTCCGTGCCCGCCGCACCCGGCCCGAGTGCCCGCTTCTGAAGCCAGACCGCGAGGTTCGCTGCGAGCGTGCTGACCCCCATGCCCGCGCGCGCGCCGAGCAACGTGACGACCTTGCCGTGACGGCTCGTCGGCTCGCCGACGTGGGACAGCAATCCACGCGTCGTCCGCAGTGCATCCTCGGCCGATGCCGACACGTCGATGAAATCGCGCACGCCCGCGCGCAGTGCGGCAAGCGTGCTCTCCGGCTGGGTGAGCGAGCCAAGTGCGACGATCGGCAACCCCGGATGTGCCGCGCGTACCGTGGCCGCAGCGACGCTCGCCGCTTCGCTGCGTTCGGAGAAATCGATGAACACGAGCGCCGGATTGAGCCCCGTGATGCGCTGCGCAAGCACGCCCGGCTCCAGCGACGCGGCCTCGACCGCACCGGCCGACACCAGCGTATCGGCCAGCCAGCGCACATGCGCTTCCTTTGTCGATGCGCAAACGAAGTAGTCGGTCACGGCGGGTTCACACAACGATTGGGTTCGTGCATTCATGTCGAACACCCCCGATTACGCAAGGCGTAGCGATGTGCCACGACGCGCAATGCCTCAGATTCATTTCGAAAACCCCGGTGCCGCATCCGGCGATGCCGCACCGCCCAGGTAGGATCGCCATACCGGCCCGTCGCGCTGCTCGGACAATTCGCCGGGCGTCGCAGGCAGCACCGCCCCCTTCGCAATCGGTGCGACGAGATGCGGTGTCACGATGATCAGCAATTCCTTGTCGTTCTGCTGGTAGTTCAGGTTCTTGAAGAACGTGCCGATGATCGGCAGGTCGCCGAGCAGCGGCACCTTGCTCACGTTCGACATCGTCTGGCGATCGATCAGGCCGCCGATCACGAAACTCTCGCCATCGCCGAGTTCGACCGTCGTGTCGGCGCGACGCGTCGTGATGCCCGGCACGGCGACACCGCTGATCGTCACGCTGTTCACGAAATCGAGCTGGCTCGATTCCGGCGCGACCTTCAGCGCGATCCGGCTCGGGCTCAGCACCGTCGGAGTCAGCGACAGTCCCACACCGTATTGTTTCCACTGGATCGCGGTCGAGCCAAGCCCCTGCGGCGACGGAACCGGGATCTCGCCGCCGGCGAGGAAGCTGGCGCTCTGGCCGGACAGCGCGACGAGCGTCGGCTCCGCGAGCACGCGCGCCAGATTGTTCGCTTCGAGCAACGACAGGTCGGCGAAGATGCCGCGGCCTGCTGCATTCACGACCAGGTTGAATGCAGACGCAACCGGTGCGCCGAGCGTCGGAATATACCCGGCCGTACCCGGGCCCGACGCGCCGTTATACGACTGCACGCCGCCCGGCGAAAACGAGCCGAACGAAAAGCCGTTGCTCTGCTTGAAGAAGTTGAAGCCGACCTGCTTGAGCACCGAGCGGCTGAATTCCACGACCCGCACGTCGACCTGCACGACATTCTTGCCGGCCAGCGTCGAACGATCGATCACCGTGCCTTTCGGGCTCATGTTCTTGGCGACCGCCACGGCACGTTCGTGCGCATCGAGCGATGCCGACGTTCCCCGCAGCACCGACGTCCCGCCGTATGCCTTCACCTGCGGCGTCGAACCGTCGAGCACCGCTTGCGCAGCAGCATCGACGACTTCGACACTCCACACCGTCGGCTCGTCGTGACCGCGCTCCCACAACATCACGTTCGTTGTACCCGGCGCTTTCGCGGTCAGCAGCACGGAACCGGTACGACTGCCCTTCATGATCAACACGTCGGCGATCGCGGGATCGCCGACTGCGACACGCTGCAGCGCACGACCTGCAGAAATCTGCCGCTGCGCGCCGACCGCGAGTTCAATCGTGCCGCTCGCGCTTGCAGTGGATGCGAATGTCAAGGTCCAGAGAGCAATCGCGAATGCAGTCAGTATGTTTTTCATTGTTTGTTGGGCCGTCGCACGGCCTTTACTTGTCGTCGCAGATATCGATGGCCACCGATGTTGTTCAATATGCAACCGTTTCCGAGCGGCCGCCGCGGATCAGCTCGATGCTGCCGCCGCCGCTACCGCCTCCGACGGATCGCCCTGCCGGCGGCAAGCGCGATGGCAGCGGCGGCACATTCACGTTGGCCACCGCAGTCCTCGACGTACCGGACAGCTGTTGCAGCGATACGCCGACCGCGGCAAGCGCCGACGGCGACAACTTGTTGTCCGTACGCACCGCCACCGTCTGCATCGCAAGCTCGTCGTCGCGCGGATTGCGCAGTGCGAGCGTCAGCCGACCGCTCGCCTCGCCGAGCGTGAGTGCATCGACCTGCGCCGTCGGCACCGCGAGCACCGCGATGCGCGTATTGCTCGGCTGGCCGTTATTGCCGTTCGTGTTGCTGCCGCTGTCGCGCTCCGGCGTCGCGTCGCCGAACGACAGCACGCGCACCTTCGACATCAGGAGCCGCGCTTGTGTCTGCGAGACTTCGCCGTCGAGCATCCCGCCGCCCGCCTCACGCTTCAGGTTCACGAAGACGTCGACGAAGTTGCCGGGCCGCAGGCGATTGCCGACCGCATTGGTCTCGTCGACACGAACCGCAATCGCGCGCTCGCCCGGCTGCACGTCCTCGGCAAGCCCCGACACCAGTGCGTCCGACACAACCGGTGCCGACGCCGGGATGTCTCTCACCGGAACGCGACCGACCAGGGCGGCCGGATCGGAAAACGCACCTGCCGGCGCAGGAGCAACTGGTTGAACCTTCAACGCATCGGCGGCAATCGGCTGCCCCATCGGCAGCGCGCGCGTCGCGATAACCACTGACACCGGGCTCGCAGCGACAGCCTGTTGCACGGGGATGGGACTAGGCGTACTGCGTCCAAGCATCCAAGCGTAGATTCCAAGCAGAACAGCGATCGCAATCAGCAACCCCGCGATGATTTTTGTCAGATTGTTGGCCATGTTGATATGGGAATGCCGGAATCAGGTTCAGGAGCGTGATGACGATCGGGCGACTCGATTAAATAGGATTGCGATTCAGAGCATGCTTGGCTGAACTTGCACGGTCGCACTACTCTGCAGCTGCGGCGCAGTGAACAGGAATATCCACGGGATCAGCGGATTCGCCGCGTATGAATAGGTCGTTGTCACCATCACGTTGAATGCGGCAGTGGACGTCGATGTGAATGTCCCGCCGCAGGTCACGCCGGGCGTCGACGTGGGCGACGGTACCGAAGTGGACACCTGCGCGGCGAAACTGACGTTCTTCGACCACGGTGCGCCGCCCAACGCTTGCGTCACGGCGTTTCGCGCATTGACCTGCAGGCGGTCGCACGGCGCCGACGTGTAGTTCAACGCAGCGCGTGCGCCTTCGGATGCCGCGAATGTCAGGCTTTGCTGGATGATGAACACCATCCCGAACGTGACGATCGCGTAGAAAATCAGGAAGAACAAAGGAAAGACGACAGCGAACTCAACCGCCGCCACTCCTCGTTGCCACCGCCATGCGGACGGCTGGCGCGCTTGCGTCCCCCGAGCCATCACATTCCCCTCACATACATAAGATGCAGAAGCCAAACAGCCGCGGGTATAACGAGAAAGGCCGCATACGGCGTCGCGCGACGGCCGCCGAGCGTCATTGTGGGCATCGTGCGCTTGTACAGCAGGGAAACAGACGTCCGCGACAGCAGCATTAACCAAAGCGCGTGCAGCCCCCCGGCGAGACTCGCGACAACCCAAAGCCACAACAATGCTTGCGCACCACACCATGCACCCAGTACGGCGAATACCTTAACGTCGGCCGCGCCCATGACGCGCAATGCGAACAAGGGCGAAAAGCAAATCAGCCCTACGACCGCGCCTGCCAATGATTGAGAGAGGGAAATTCCAAACGGATTTCCGGAGATCGTCGCGCCCACCAGTGCGGCCACCAAACCGAAAATGACGAGTGAATTTCGAATGCGCCGAAGACGGATATCACTGGCCGCGACAAATACCGCCCAGCCCAGGAATGTCCCGCAGAAAATAAGACGTACCATCACGCCGCGATCGATCCCGGCCAGATCGGCGGGCGAACAACTAATGCAGTCCGCCCGCTGCCCGGCCGCAAGATGATTTCCGGAACCCGCGCCCTCTCACCCGCCGCGATTAACTCGAAGCAGCCGCAGTCCAGCACGTGCTGCTCGGCGCCGAGACACAGGTACCAATTTTTGAGAAGGTACTGCTGAGATTGGACCCCACCGAGGAGGCGCCAGCGATGATGGCAACAGCAATCAGACCCGCAATCAGCCCATACTCGATTGCGGTAACCCCGTCTTCTTCCTTGAGGAAGCGCTTGATGAGTGCTTTCATTTTTTAATTCCTCGTGCCTGTATGTACGTTTTTTGGCCTTTTATACGTTGTACATCCCCGCATATCGGGCCCTTGCCCCGCGTCGTTCGCTACAACTAAGTAACGACAACCGGATGCGCTTTCTTTATATGTCACCCCGAGGGGTATGTATCACAATTTGATGCAAGTTAACATTCGCGATAGTGACCCTCCTCGAACGTCGTGTACCGAGCTGTACATTTCCTTACACCTGCTCCGGATTCTATATCCGATCGTATTTAACTTCCAACCTCTTTTAAGACCGGATCGAAAAAACTTTCCGGGAGCACAGCCGTATTTGTACGGCGTTTCGGTACGCCTTACACATAGGACTTACGATAGGTTAGATGTGCACACCTAATCCACCAGTAAAACAGCCGGAGCGCCCGCCAGGCCTGCACGCCCGCCCACGTTACGCCGCACGCGTAACGCCAATGTTGTGACGTTACGTTACGAAACGGCCGAAACCGTTCTCATTCGACCGTTCTTAAACAGATTCAACAATCTTTCAGTTTGCCTAAATCCCTTTTCCGACAAGGAATTGCCCCGTTTAAAACCAATCGTCGAACCGTCGGCCATCGAAATGGCACGACAGTTGCAGAGTAATCCCCGCATCACTCAACACAACATCAGCTTCAATGCGAGGACGAAATGGACATTAAGGTTATCCCTCATGGCACGCTCCGGACGACTATGATCGCGGCCACCGTGGCAGCCATGCTTTCCCTCTCCGCGTGCGGCGGCTCCGGTTCCATCAGCAAGGGGCTCAGCGGCGGCTCCAGCTCGGGCGGTGGCGACTCCGTCTCGACGTCGGGTGGCGGCACGTCCGGTTCGACAAGCGGCAGCACGTCGGGCGGCACCAGTGGCTCGACCAGTGGCAGCACGAGCGGCTCGACGAGCGGCAGCACCAGCGGCACGACGAGCGGAACGTCCAGCGGCACGAGCGGCACCTCCGGTGTGTCGTCGAACGCAGTGGGTCAGGTCCTCGCAAGCGGCAGCAATCTCGTCACCAATCTCGGTGGCACCGTGTCAAACCTCGGCGGCGTCGTCGCCGGCCAGTCGTTGCCCGGCGTCAACCCGGCCACGACGCAAGCGGCGGGCGGCATCATCCAGAACGTCGGCGGCGCGGTCACTGCACTCGGCAATGGCCTCGGCAACGGCCTCGGCCAGCTCGGCGCAACGAAAGACCCGGTCGGCGTCACGGTCGCCAGCACCGGCGGCGTGGTGAACCAGCTCGGCGGCGCAGTCACGCAGACCGGCAACCTGGTCACGAGCCTCGGCAGCGGCCCGTTGTCGCCACTCGCTCCCGTCACCGGCGCCGTCGGCGGCCTCGTGACGCAGGTCGGCAACGCGGTTTCGAACGGTGGCACCACGCTGTCCAACGTGCTGTCGACCGGCCCGATCCAGCAGGTCACGCAGACGGTCAGCTCGGCGATCACGCCGATCACGACGATGGTCGGTCAGACGACGCAGACGATCGGGACGGCCACCGGCCTCGGCGCCCCTGTCAACACGCTGCTCGGCACGATCGGCAACGGCCTGAACCAGGCCGGCGCGGTGATTGCGTCGACGGGCGGCAATCCCGTCACGACCGGCCTCGGCAGCACTGTCTCGTCGACCGGCAATACCGTGAAGGCCGTCGGCGGCCTGCTCACGGGCGCCACCGGCGGCGCGACCAACCCGCTCGCGCCGCTCACGGGCCTGCTCACGACCGTCACCGGCACGCTCGGCGGCGCAACGGGCGGCACGAGCGGCGGTCCGCTCGCTCCGGTCACCGGCCTCGTCTCCACCGTCACCGGCGCACTCGGCGGCGCAGCCGGCGGTACGAGCGGCGGCCCGCTCGCTCCAGTCACCGGCCTCGTCTCCACCGTCACCGGCGCACTCGGCGGCGCAACGGGCGGCACGAGCGGCGGTCCGCTC
>NZ_CAJPGY010000064.1:0-26263 GCF_905339915.1 Burkholderia sp. BCC1985 | reverse complement strand
TCTGTACCGTTTTAAGTGCACATTAATTCGGTCCAGTTCGCCTCAGGCGCGGCCTCTGCGATGTCTTGTAATGGTTGATGTGCAGTCCAGCCTTGCACTTCGACGTGGAATCGCAAGGGCGATCATGCGGCGTTGGACCGAAACCGATTGCTGGCCTGTAGTCGGACCTGCTTCGCTCAGCGATCCGCATCCTGCTGGATAGCCCGTCCTACGACGCAGTAACTGCAATTCCCCCGACGCATGCAGTGCGGCAAGTGCGGCGAGTTGCGGGCTACCGGAGCGCGTTGCGAAATGTTTTCCGGTGGCCTGGGCTTCGTTGCCGAGCGTGGCGTTCGGCTTGGCGACGGTGGAAACCAAGATGCCACCGCGCTTCAACACCGACCATGACCGCGCCTGTGTCGTGCCGCCGACGAGGTCGAGCACCAGATCGACATCGTCGATTTGCTCCGCGAAATCCACCGCACGGTAGTCGATGACCTCCGCCGCGCCCAGGCCCTGGACATACTCACGATTTCCAGTCGACGCGATGCCAATGACATGTGCCCCTGCAGGCCGTGCGAGCTGCGCAGCCGCGCTGCCTACACCACCGGCCGCCGCGTGAATCAGAACCCTTTGGCCTTTGCGCAGCCCGCCATGTTCATGCAGCGCCTGCCAGGTGGTCAACATGGCGGCTGGAATCGCTGCCGCGTCTGCGAAACTCAGGCGCGCTGGCTTGCGCGCCAGACGTGCGGGGTCCACGATGATGGGGCTTGCATAGGCACCGACAATGCCGATGAATCCCATCACCTCGTCTCCTGGCGACAGTATGTTGTCGCGTTGCTGCTGGCGACCTACGCCGTGGCAACGGCGCTGATTTTCCACCACGCGCTCGGAGACCAAAATAAGATGTTCCATTTCCTGAAGAACTTCGCCATGGCTGGAGGACTGCTGCAGGTACTGCACCAATGGCCGGTGGTTTAAGACACCTCGCGAAGACGTTCATTTACCACTGCGACGACCCAGTCAATGAACGCACGCAGCTTTGCGCTGACGTGGCGATTCGGTGGATACACAATGTAAAGCGGCATCGGATCCAGTTGCCAATCCTCGAACAGCGCGACGAGCTCACCCTGCTTCAGATGTTCTTTTGCCATATAACGCGGGAGCCACAGGATGCCGAGTCCTGCCAACCCTGCGGCAAGATAGGCGTTACCGTCATCCACGGCGAGCGCATAACGGCCTTTCACCTCTGCCCTCTCGCCTCGGTGATGCATGGCAAGGGGATAAAGATGGCCTGCGCACCCCCAAGAGAACCCGATGATGCGGTGATGCGAGTCTTCGAGCTCCGCAGGATGTGAAGGCACACCTGCCATAGCGAGGTACTCGGGCGAGGCGAAGACACCGAGCGGAAGCTCAACCACCCGTCGGGCGATCATGGATTGATCTTTCGGCTCCCCTCCGCGCACGACGCAATCCACATTCTCACCGATGATGTCAACAGTGCGGTCGCTCACGCCCATGTCGACTTGGATGTCGGGGTAGCGCGCAAGAAACCCGGGCAGCGCAGGGATAAGGAGCAGGCGTGCAAGCGGACTTGGCACATCTACGCGAAGGCGGCCTCGCGGTGCAATCGCGGCGCTCGACAGGCTCGTCTCAGCATCGTCCATATCGGCAAGCAGCCGCGTCACGCGTTCATAGTAAGCCATGCCGTCGGGCGTGACGTTGAGCTTGCGTGTCGTTCTGTTCAGCAACCGAACACGCAAGCGCGCTTCGAGTTGCTGTACCAAATGTGTCACGGTGGTCTTGCTCATGTGAAGGGTCTCGGCCGCCCTGGTAAAGCTGCCTGCCTCGACCACCCGAACGAAAGCGCGCATCGCGTCGAAACGATCCATGAGTCTTGCCCGTGTGTGAATTGTTTGCATTTTACAAATAGTCATGGCCAGGGTTCCTCGTTTATCGGACGGGAACCGACCGGTAGAGTGCCCTGATTGACATCAACGACTTTTCCAAAGGAGGCAAGAGTGGCCAACCGCGATGTGGTATTCCCACCGGGACGTCGGGCTCTTTACGAGCGTAACCGTTATTCCCCTGCTGTGCGAGCAAATGGCTTGTTGTTCGTGTCGGGCCAGGTCGGCAGCCGCGAGGACGGAACCCCCGAACCGGACCTGCAGGAACAGGTACGACTCGCATTTCGAAACCTGAATGCGATCCTGAGCGAGGCCGGATGTACGTTCGACGATGTGGTGGACGTCACGGTACTCATGGTCGATCCTCAGTCGACGTTCGAGCGCGTGTGGCAGATCGTTCCGGAGTTCTGGGGTGAAGCGCCACACCCAGCCCTCACAGCAGTCGGCGTGACATGGCTCTACGGCTTCGACTTTGAGATCAAGGTAATTGCGAAGCTGTCGCTAGAAGACTGACGACTCGAGCAGATACGCGTATAGGCGATTTCGACGATACAGATCGCGCCCAACGCCGCGCCCCCTATCGCTGCTGCGCCGACTCCTACCCGTCGAGCGCGTTCTGCAGGAATCCGAACAGGCGGTCGACGTTGCTGTGCGCGACGTTAAAGCGCGTCCATGCGGAACGTTCCCTGCCAGCAAAGAACAGATGTCCGGGAGCCAGCAGAATCCGGCTCTTCAACGCCTGTTCGGCCAGCGCCGCGGAATCAATAGCTTCTCCGGAAGGACGAGCCCACACGAACATGCCGGCGCCCGGCTCGCAGAAAATCTCGAAGCCGATTCCCTCCAGCCGTCGGCAGACGCGCTCCTGCGCTTTGGCCAGCCGGTCCTTGAGCTGTTCGGCCTGCTTGCGGTAGTGACCTTCTGCCAGCACCGCGCTGACGAGCCCCTCGGTCACGGTCGGGGTCGACATTCCCGACACCAGCTTCTGGTACAGCAACCCCTCGACCACGTCTTTGTCAGCGACGACGAAGCCGACGCGCAGGCCCGCACCGATCGTCTTCGAAAAGCTGCCAACGTAGATGACGTTCTTGAGTTGATCCATCGACGCCAACGTGAAATGGGCGCCGCCCACCAGATCGGCCGACACGTCGTCCTCGACAATCATGCAGTCGTGCCGCTCGGCCAGCTTTAGCACCTGGTAGGCGGCCGACGAACTGTAGCTCGCGCCGGTCGGATTGTGCAGGCGGCTATTGGTGACGTAGAGCCGGGACCGGCGCGTTCGCAAGGCCGCTTCGAGCACGACCAGATCGGGACCGGTCGGCGTCATCGGAATACCAACCGTCTCGACATCGCGCATGCGCAAGGACACCAGGAGGTCGCTATAACACGGTGCATCCACCAGCACCGTGTCGCCAGATTGGGTAAAGCGCCGGACCACCAGGTCGAGCGCCTGGTTCGCGCCGAGCGTCGTCATCACGCCGGACGGATCGGTTTCAATCTCGCACTCGGCCAACTGTTGGCGAATCTGTTCGCGCAGCCGCCCGTAACCGCGCGCGTCGCCGTAGCCAAGCAGGCTCTCCGGCTGCGCCGCGAGCTGTCGCAGCGCGCGGGCAATACCATCTCCGTCCAGCCATGATTCCGGCAGCCACCCCGCACCGGCATGGATCGCGCCGTGCGTCGCCTCCAGCACGTTGCGCACCAGCCAGCCATTGGTGACCTTCTCGTCGAGTCTCTCGGCGTTGTGCTGCGGCTCCCCTAGGCGCCGATCGGACACGTAGAACCCGGATCCGCGTCGCGCCAGCAGGACACCCTGAGCGACCAGACGGTCGTAGGCCTCCACCACCGTGAAGGTCGATACACCATGAGCGTTGGCAAACACGCGGATGCTCGGCACGCGCTCGCCGGGCCGCCAGCGCTTGTCTTCGACAGCCTGGATGATGCCCGCCACGATCTGCATCGTCAGCGAAGTCTCGGAGTCGGAATCGAGTATCAGAACGGAAGTCATAGGACCGGGCCGGAACGAAAACAGGTTGGGAATGTGTATAGGGACCGCCACCTGCACAGCGATTTACCGCATTTGCCAAGTGTACATGTATCTGTACAGGGTGTTCGCCTACATTCGAGTTCATGCGTCGTCGGCCGTTCCGGCGACGCGGCTCTCCTACAGGCACCCAGCATGAAGAAGATACGCAACTCGGACGTCCTCGTTTCGCACGGCGACACCCGCTCCCGGCAGATCGTGCTCGACATCGCGGACCGCACACTTCAGCGCCTCGACAGCTATCAGCGCATCCGCAACATCATGCGGCTGGATGGCGACATCCTTCATATCGGTACCCGTTCATGGGACCTTTCGAAGAAGCGCAACGTTTACCTGATTGGTGCCGGCAAGGCCTGCAACCACATGGCAATGGCCGTCGACCACGTGCTCGGCGAACGACTCACGCGTGGCATCGCAATCGTCAAGATCCATGAGGAGACCGACCATTTCCATCGCACCGAGGTCTTCGTCGGCGGCCACCCGCTGCCGAACGAGGAAGGTCATCGCGCTTCGCGGCAGATCATCGAGCTGGTCAACCGAGCCGGCCCTGACGATCTGTTCATCGCCGTGATCAGCGGCGGCAGCTCGGCGCTGATGTCCTGCCCGATCGACGGCATCTCGCTGCAAGATGAGATCGATACGACCGACGTGCTGCTCAAATCAGGTGCCGGCATCTACGAGATCAACGCCGTGCGTCGCCATATCTCGGCGCTGAACGGCGGAATGCTTGCCAAGCGAATCCAGGCGGTCGGCGCCGAGCTGATCGGCTTCGGTATCAGCGATGCGGTCGGCTCGCCCGCCACCGGCGACATTGCGGTGCCGTACGCAGCGTACAAGAGCACACCGATCGGTCCCGACATGACCACGCTCGACGATGCGCGCGCCACGATCGTCAATCGCGACGTGGCGGATCGCCTGCCGCGCAGTGTGGTGGACTACCTGATGAACACCGGGCCGGAAGGCGAGACGCCGAAGGCCTTTCCCGACAACACGTACTTCCTGCTCAACACCCTCCCCGACTCGTGCATCTACGCCAAGGAGATATGCGAGGAACTGGGCATCCCGGCGTTGATCGTGTCGTCCTTTCTCGAAGGCGAGAGCCGCGACGCCGGCGCCTTCTTCGCCGCGATCGCCCGTGAAATCCAGGCCTACGGCAATCCGATCAAGCCGCCTTGCGTGCTGCTCAGCTCCGGCGAAGTCACGACCCACATCACCGACAACAGCGTGATCAAGGGTCACGGCGGCCCCGGTCAGGAAATGACGGTCGGTTTCGCGATCGCGGCAGCCAAGACGCGGGGTGCCTGCCTGCTGTCGATCGACAGCGAAGGCACCGACGGCACGGCCAAGGTGGCTGGGGGCATCACCGATTCCTCCAGCCTGAAGGCCGCCGAAAGTAAGGGCATCAATCTCTACCAGACACTTCGCGACCACAGCGCCTTCGAAGCGCTCGATGCGATCGGATCGGCCATTTTCACGGGCAACACGGGTACCAACCTGTGCGACCTCAACATCCTCTACGTCCCGGACCAGCATGAGCACGAATAACATGGAAGACCGTATCGTTTCCGTGCACGCTCAGCAGATCATCGACTGCAAGTGCCGCCCCGCAGTGGAAGTCGAGATCCGTACCGCCTCCGGCGCGATCGGCCGCGGCGCCGCACCGACCGGCACCTCGGTCGGCATGCACGAATCCTTCGTGCTCCGTGATGGCGATCCGTCGACCTATAACGGGCTCAGCGTGCATCGCGCGGTCGACAACGCGATCAATGTGATCGGCCCTGCCTTGCTCGGCATGAACGTATTCGACCAGCGCGCCATCGACGAAACGATGATTGCGCTGGACGGTACGCCCGACAAACGCAAGCTCGGCGGCAACACGATCTACTCGGTATCGATCGCGACGTTCCGTGCTGCCGCTGCCGCGCGCGGGATCCCGCTTTACCAGCACATCGCGGGACATGACATCGCCACCGTGCCGGTGCCCTGCTTCAACGTCATCAACGGGGGACGCTACGAGCATCTGGTTCAGGCCTTCAATGAGTTTCTGATCGTGCCCTATAGGACTGACAACGTCGATCACGCGATTGAGATGGCGGTCGCGGTGTTCCACAAGCTCGGCGACGTGCTGACCGAGCATCTCTGCCACAAGCCGCAAGTGGCCAGTTCCTATGGCTATGCCGCACCGTCGGACGACCCCGAAGTGATCCTGACGCTGATGCAGCAAGCCATTGATGCCTGCGGGTTCACCGGGAGGATAGCCTTCGCGCTCGATTGCGCGTCGAGCGAAATGTACGACAAGTCAACGCACCGCTACCTGCTCAAGGGCCAGCGCGTAACGTCCGACGAACTGATCACTTATGCCCGATTGCTGACCGAGAAGTTCGATCTGGTCTTCATCGAAGACCTGCTCGACGAAAACGACTGGGACGGTTACAGCAGGGCCGTCACGGAACTGAAGCGCACCATCGTGCTCGGCGACGATCTGACCGTCACCCATCTCGAGCTGCTGAAGAAGGCGCATGAAACGCACGCCGTGGACGGCTTCGTGCTCAAGCCCAACCAGGTCGGCACCATCACCGAAGCGATGGACGCCTACCGCTTCGCCCACGAGCACGGCATGGTTACCGTGCCATCGGGCCGCTCCGGCGGCATGGTCGACGACGTCGTGATGGATTTCTCCGTCGGCCTCGAAGTGCCGTTCCAGAAGAACGGCGCTCCGCGATCCGGCGAACGTATCGAAAAGCTCAATTTCTTGATGCGCGCCGCGGCCCGCAGCCCCGGTTGCCAGCTTTACGACATTTCTCCTCTGCTCAGGTTCTGAGCCGTTCACCACACTGACAACAGGTCAATCTCATGTATCCCAAAATCGATTTTCTGTACCTCTCCGAGCCCGACATGATCGAAGCCGGCGTGACGGATGCGGCGCGTTGCGTGACCGTCTGCGAGGAAACCTTCAGCCTGCTCGGCCATGGCGACTACCTGATGGGGGGCGCCAATCACAATAGTCACGGCATGAACATCGTGTTCCCGAAGGAAACGAAGTTCCCCAACATGCCGGTGGCCGGCCCGGATCGGCGCTTTGCCGCGATGCCTGGCTACCTCGGCGGACGGTTCGACGTGTGCGGCAACAAGTGGTACGGCTCGAATCACGCGAACGCCGGCAAGGGCCTGCCGCGCTCGATCTTGACCATGATGCTCAACGACAAGGATACGGGCGCGCCGCTCGCGCTGATGTCGGCCAACCTGCTCAGTGCAGCGCGTACCGGCGCGGTACCGGGTGTTGCAACGAAGTACCTGGCCAACAAGGATGCCAAGACTGTGTCCGTGATCGGCTGCGGTCCCATCAACAAGGCCTGCTTCACGGCAATCATGACCCAGCTGGTCAACATCGAACGCGTCGTCTGCTTCGACGTGTTCCTCGACAAGGCGAACGAGTTCGCGAGCTGGGTCGAATCGCAGTACAAGGGCATCGCCGCCGTCGGCGTTGACGAGGCGGAAGCGGGTTTCCGCGGCGCCGACGTCATCACCGTGGCCGCCTCGCGCCTGAAACCGCTGTACTTCAAGGACGAGTGGATCAAGGAAGGCGCGACGATCCTGGTGTCGGGGCCGTTCAACACCGATGAATCCTTCCTGACCAGCGCGAAAATCGTTTACGACCACACGCCGCTCCAGGAGGCCTACGTCGAGGATGCCATCGCCTCTGACAACAAGGACGCGTATTACAGCGGCGTGATCGGCGGCCCGTTCTTCCGCCTAATCGATGCCGGCAAGCTGCCCGCGCTGACCGACTCGACCGGCCTTGGCGACGTGGTCAATGGCAACAAGCCCGGCCGCGAAAGCGCCAAGGACCGCATGATCTTCATCGCCTGCGGCATGGCCGTGTTCGACATCAGTTGGGGCTACGAGACGTATCGCTACGCACTCGAGCATGGTATCGGTCAGTCGCTGAACCTGTGGGGCAAGCCCAGCCAGGCCTGAGCCACAGCCGCAATGCGAAGCAGAGCGCCCGATCACGTCGACAATGCCGTTCACTGAATACTCCGCGAGCTGCAGAACGGACTGACGCCGAGGTCGTGCTTTGGCCACACGGGGGCCGGAGCCCCCGGTTGTCATCCGAACGGACTCGAACGCAAGGCAAGCGTGCGCCTCTTCCCAAGACGAAAAAATGCCGTTCAGCTATTTGGCTGAACGGCATTACCGCTTCGGCGGCGGATTTATGGAAGTCGCGCAACGAAGAAAATGCCACCCACGCGATGATCGCAGCTTGGACGGATCAGGCCGCCTTACGCACTAGATCGCGCAGCTCTGCCGGGAACAACATGTCGCGTGCAATCGAATCGTCGCGGCGCAACATGTCGGCGGCCGCCGAGACGCCGAAAAAGTCGAGGAATAGTGGCGATTGCAGGATCAGCATGTCGAAGCCCGGCAGTACGGCCTTGCCTTGCTGGATGGCGGCCTGCAGCAGCGGTGTCGGCTGGTTCTTCATCAGGATGTCGCAAACCTGCGCACCCGCGTCAAGCCGTTCAGGCGGCACTGGCAGCGGGTCGCTGGCCTGGAGTCCTAGCGGCGACGCGTTGATGATGAGCTCGTATCCGGCCGGATCGTTGTTGTCCTGCACTTTGACCGATACCCCATACTGCTTGCCGAGCGATTCGGCCAGTTGCCGGGCCTTCGCGGTATCGGGATCGTACAGGCCGATGTGCGGTACCCCGCCTTCGACGAGCGCCGCGGCGATCGCGCTTGCCGCGCCGCCCGCGCCGACCAGGAACGCCGACTTGCCCCGATAAGGCATCGAATAGCGATCCATCGATTTGACGAAGCCAAGTCCGTCGAACAATTCGCCTTCGAGCTCGCCGCTGCCGTTACGGCGAATCGCATTCACCGCATTGGCGACTGTCGCGCCCTTCGAGCACCGATCGACAATCCCTGCCGCGACCGTCTTGTGCGGAATCGACAGCACCATACCCCGCGTAGTGTCAGACCTGAAGAGCGCGCGCACCGTCGCTTCGAGGTTTTGGGGCGCCACCTGCAACGGCACCATTACCGCATCGATGTCACACAGCGGAAAAATCTCGTTGAAAATCTCTGGCGTGCGAACCTGCTCGATCGGGTCCGCCACCATGAAGAATACGCCTGTCTTTCCTGTAATCATTTTATCCCCAACAATTTGTATTCCTCATCATTCTATCGTCTTGAATCGGATTCTCAGGCGCGCTGTGCATTGACACAGCGCGCAACAGTTCGCCTCAATTCTGTAGACCTTCGCCCCAGGTATCGCTCAGCATGAATCCGGCGGACAGCGGATCGTCAGGATCGACGCCGAGCTGTTCGACGCTGTAGATCCACGCACGCCCGGTGATGCGCGGCAACACCGCAGCCTTGCTGCCGAGCGTTGTTCGCCCCAGCAGTTCGACATCGAACTCGCTGCCGATCGTCGACCGCGACGTGAGCTTCCCTCCCACGTCCACCTTCCCGCGCGCGGCTAGCGTGGCGAGATTGGCCGAGCTTCCCGTGCCACATGGCGAGCGGTCGATCCGGCCTGGCGGCAGCGTCGTGCAAGTCTGATACTCGGTGTCGCTGAGCCGGTTGCGGAACATCACATAGGCGAGCTGGTTGATCTCCGGATAAAGCGGGTGCTGGATGCTGATCTGTCGATTGACCACGTCGCGCAACTTCACGCCGAGATCGGCGAGCCGGCGCGCGTTCTCGGGCGCGATCGTGAGACCAACCTGCTCGACGTCGACCAGCGCGTAATAGACGCCCCCAAACGCGACGTCGACGCGGATGGTGCCAAACTCCGCGGTCTCGATCGGCAGGTCGAGTTGCTCGACGAAAGCCGGCACCATGTCGAGCGAGACGCCCACGCATCGACCATCGCCACAAGTTGCGCGGGCCGTGACCAGTCCGGCGGGCGTGTCGAGTACAACGGTGGTCTCGGGCTCCTGCATCGGCACGATGCCCATTTCGAGCAGGGCCGTCACGACACAGATCGAATTGCTTCCCGACATCGGATGCGCCTTGTCGGACTGCAACACGATGAAGCCGGCATGCGCTTCGGGCCGTGTCGGCGGCAGCAGCAGGTTGACCGACATCTGCAGACAACCGCGCGGCTCGAGGACGACGAGCTTGCGCAAGCTGTCGTCGACCTCGTTGATGTAGGTCATCTTATCGAGCATCGTTTCACCGGGAATTTTCACCACGCCGCCAGTGATGACCTTCCCGATCTCGCCCTCGCAGTGCACGCCCACGAGTTGCAGGGTCTTTTTCCAGCGCATGATTACCTCGCCTTCCTGAGTCGATCCGACATTCAGATTAAACTTTCATGGTCGGGCGCGCCGCTGCCTATCGATCGGATCGAAGTGACGATCGCCGCCGCGCCGGATATCGAACATGGCCGATCAAAAGCGATAGGCACTGAACGGCGCCAGATCGGCGCTCGACGCGCGGCCCGTCGCCATCTCGGCGATTAGCCGCCCCGTCGTCGCACCGAGCGTCAGCCCCAGTTGTCCGTGGCCGATCGCCATCAGGACATTGGGCAGCCGCCTTGATCGGTCGATGACGGGCTTCGTATCGGGCAGGAACGGCCGGTAGCCGACACCGAACTCATGCGCTTGCACGTTCAGTTGCGGCAACACGCGGCGGGCCTTCTCGAGAATGATCTCGGCGCGTTTGAAATTGGGCGGTGCGCCTCGGCGAGCAAATTCGATCGTACCTCCAATCTGCAAGCCGCGACGCATCGGCGTGAAGCAGAAGCCACCGTCGCCGTAAATGACCGAATTCCGGAATTGGACCCCCGGATCCCGCAGCAATACCTGATAGCCTGCTACGCCCTCGAGCGGCACGTCGATACCCAGCGGTGCGAAGAACCGCCTCGCGCCCGCGCCTGCAGCTATCACCACGTGAGCAGCGGCAAGGCGCTCGCCATTGGCCAATGAGACGCCGGTTGCCTGCCCGTGATCTTCGTTGATCGCAGTCACGTTACTGCGAATCCTGCGGCCGCCTTGCTTCACGAAGCTATCGGTCAATGCGAGGATGAAACCTTCCGTATCACTCACGAAGCGCCACTGCGGCAGCAAGATGCCATACGCGAAACGACCCGCGAGCGCCGGCTCAAGGTCGCCGATCTCGGCCGCGGTCAGCACCTGCGATTCGAACCCCAGTGACCGGCGCAACGCGTTGTGCGGACGCTCGTGCTCCACGCCCTCCGGTCCATCGAAAACCTGCATCACAGGCCGCTGGCCGATCAGATCCTTGTCCTCACACGCGTCGAGCAGCGTCGCATAGTCCGCGAACACATGACTCGTCAACGTCGCCATCGAGCCGGCGATAGTGTCAATGCGCGATTGACGCGCGCACGCCATGAAGCGCACCAACCATGGAATGATGCCCGGAAGCGCGCCGGGACGCATCGCGAGCGGGCCGGTCTGATCCATCAGCCAGCCGGGCACTTTCATCAGAATCCCGGGCTTGGACAGCGGAATGATTTCGCCGACGGAGATCTGGCCGCAACTCCACTTCGCCGTACTTTCTCCCGCCGCGCCGGGATCGACAAGTGTCACTGAATAACCGCTACGCTGCAGGTAGAGTGCACAACAGATCCCCACAATGCCGCCACCGACAACCACCGCGTGCTGATTCGGGGCGGGACGGCTGTCAGGAGCCACGTGAGCCTGCGCAATTGCATTCATTTCGCGAACTCCTCCAGCGTGAAGCCGTGCGTATAAGGCTGAGTTTCGTCCACGTAATGCTCCCCTCGCCCGGTAATATACGCGCGCCCTTCGATGCTCGGGAACACCGCAGCGAGTCCGCTTTCGAGCTTCGTCGTCCCCTCCACACGGCCGATGAAGCGGCTACAGATCAGACTCTCGTGACGGAATTCCTGGCCTTCCGCGAGCAGCCCGCGCGCAAAGCGTTGTGCAACCCGTGCGGAGCTACCCGTTCCGCACGGCGAGCGGTCGATCAGGATATCGCCGGTAATGACTACCGCACGCCCGTCGGCGTCGTCCGCGATCGGTCGGCCCGTCCACATGCAATGTTTGACCCCGCCGATTTTCGGATTATCTGGGTGTACAACATCCAGCGCCTCGTTGACACGCTTCTGTACTTCACGTCCCATCGCGAGCAGTTCATCCGGCGTGAAGTGTTCACACCCGGGATAGTTTTGCTGGACTTCCACGATCGGATAGAAGTTTCCGCCATACGCGATGTCGACCGTAAGCGTTCCTAGTTTTGAGACAACGATTTCAAGATCGCGGTGGAGCAGAAAACTGGGCACGTTAGTGAACCGGACCCACTTGACCTTGTCGCCTTCCATCTCGTAGCGCGCGCTCACTTGTCCCGCCGGCACGTCGACGACGACCGTGCCAGGCTGCTTTGGCGTCACTAACCCTGATTCGAGCGCAAATGAAATCGACCCGATAGTCGCATGCCCGCACATGGGCAGGCATCCTGACGTCTCGATAAATAGCAGACTAAAGTCCGCGTTCTCGCTAATCGGCGGATAGAGCAGCGTGCCCGACATATGCGCGTGCCCGCGTGGCTCCAGCATCAATGCACGTCGGATCCAGTCGTAGTGCTCGATGAAGTAGTGCCGCCTATCGTTCATCGCGGCACCGACCAGATCCGGTGCTCCCTCGATAACCATGCGGACCGGCATCCCTTCCGTATGTCCTTCAATGCACTTGAACGTATGCTTTTTCATAGTGTTTCTCATCAGAAATTGCGGGAGCCGGCGCGCTCCCTTTCGAAATTTTTTTCGACATTGGCCAAGTACGCTTGCTCTAGTAAGCAAAACGTCTAAGGAAGCGTCGTTCGATCAGCCCGACAAGACGGGTCAGCGGAAATGCAACCAGGAAGTAAATGATCCCTACAGTGGTCAAGAACTCGAGTGGTCTAGCAGTACTGTTGGAGATGCTCTGCCCGACGAACATCAGATCCGCTACCCCAACCGAGGAGATGAGCGCGCTTTCCTTGAACAAGCTGACAATGTTTGAGAGGAGTGGCGGTATCGCGCGCAACAAGGCCTGCGGAAAAATCACGTACAGCACCTTGGCCTGAGGTGACAGGCTCAGCGCGATACATGCATCGTGCTGCTCGGATGAAATCGACTTCAGGGCTGCGCGGAACGTCTCGCTGGTGATCGCGCCCATATAAAGGGTCAGCGCAATCACGACAGACAGATAGGGCGAGATCGGCAACTGAAGAACCACCGGAATGCAGAAGAACACCCAGAAAAGCTGTATCAACAGCGGGGTACCCCGAAAGAACTCAACGTACAGCGTCATGGGCAGCCTAATCCATGGCACCGGCGAAATCCTCAGCAGGCTGACCACGAACCCGAGCAGGCTACCGACAATCGCGCAAAGTCCCGTGAGGCCAAGCGTCAAACCCAGCCCTTTAAGAAGAAGCAGCCAGTACGGCAGCACGACAGAAAAATCGATGACCATGTCCGGTTCCTCAACGCTGGTGTGCAAGATCCTGCCGGCGCTCAATCACATGCACCAGCCGCGCAACGGGCAATGACAGCGCAAAGTACACGAGCGCCACGACCGAGTAGGTCTCGATGGGACGGTACGCTTGCGTGGCGATCGTTTTGGCGACGTACATCAGGTCGGCCACGGCGACGATAGCCACCAACGCGCTCTGTTGCAGCGTGCCAATGCCGTTCGTCATAAGCACCGGAATGGAGTTTCTCAACGCCTGCGGCAGGATCACGTAAACCGTTCGCTGCCACGGTTTGAGGCCCAGCGCCACGCACGCGTCGAGATGCTCTTTCGGTACCGCCTGCACGCCGGCGCGGTATGCTTCTGCGTTGAATGCGGTCAGATTGAGCCCCAACGCAAGAACGCCCATTACGATCGGGTCGAGAAAGACGTCGACCATCATTGGAATACAGTAGAAGAACCACACAATCTGTAGCAACGCGGGCGTACAACGGAAAAACTCGATGAAGAGCTGTGCCGGCACGCGCACGATTGCCCAGCGGCTCATTACAAGCAGACAAAGCAGAAAACCAAGGGTCAATCCCATCAGGTTCGCTGCAAGAGCCAGCTCGATAGTCACTTTCAAGCCGTCGAGCAAGGGGGCCACGCTTCCGGCGAGGAAGCTGAAATCAAAGTGATAAAACATGATTCGGCTCTCAATCAAGATGAAGGACTTTCTCGAGAAATTCGCGCGTACGCCCCTCCTTCGGGCATTTGAACATCTCGTTTGGCGCCCCCTGCTCCACGACCTTGCCGCTCGCGCAAAAAACGACCCGTGTCGCAATGTCGCGCGCAAAATGCATGTCGTGTGTCACGATGATCATTGCCATCTTTTGCTCGGCAAGTTTCATCATCACGTGCTGAACCTCCACCACCATTTCCGGATCCAGCGCCGAGGTGACTTCATCGAACAACATCAGCTTCGGCTCAAGCATCAGCGCACGGGCGATCGCCACGCGTTGCTTCTGTCCGCCGGAGAGTTGGCTCGGGTACGCGTTGAGCTTGCTCTCCAGGCCCAATCGCGCCAGGTACATACGGGCGCGTTCCGTAGCTTCCGACTTCGACATTCCGCCGACCTTCACCGGAGCGAGGATCAGGTTGCTCAGAACCGACAAGTGCGGAAAGAGCGTGTAGTGCTGGAACACCATACCGATTTGGCGCTGCAATTTGCCGTCGATACGTTTCGACCGCCCCGAATCCGCCCCACAAATATAGGGTTTCCCTTGAAACCCAATCGAGCCGCTCTGAATTCCCTCGAGCCCCATCATCACTCGAAGAAGTGAGCTCTTTCCGCTACCGCTAGGACCAATCACGACGAGCCGGTCGTCCGCGCGCATGTCGAGATTCATGTGGTCCATGACGACGAGATTCTCGCCGTACGACTTGTAGACCGACCGAAGCTGGACGAAATCGCCGGTACTGGTCATATCGACGGGATCGTCCGCTGGAACGGAGTTGGGTGCGATTTGCATAGTGGATTGCAACATGGAAACTCTCTCCGTAGAACGCGCAACCGAGCGCTCCTGTTTGATCCGAAACTGGCGGTTCTCGCCGGGCTGCCATTCGTCCCGCAGGCGGCGCGGAACCGTCATTACGCCGCCTGCATTTCCCGCTTACTTGGTTGACGCGATGGTTTCTTTCATCGCCTGCTGAACGATGGCGTTCACACCACCTGATTTTTGTTCATCCGCGATGAACTTGTTGAGCACGGCGATGTCAGAGGTCGGCGTATCCTTTCGTACGCCGAAGCAGATGCCCTGTTGTGCCAACGGCGGATTCGGGTTGAAGCTAACTGCCCAGTCGGGATGTGCGGCGCCCAAAAGCCTGTTCGTCATGTTGTCGTCGGCGAGCATATCCGCGCGTTTGGACATCAGAGCGAGTCGCGTCTCGTCAAATCCCGGAAGGCGCATGATCTGGGCTTGCTTGATCTCACCGGAGATCGCTTTGTCCTGCGCCGTTCCGGACATCACGGTGATGATCACGCCCGGCTTGTCGATATCGGCGATCGCGTGGATGGCCTTCGGAAGCTTCGGATTGTTCTTGTTGTAGGCAAGCGTCACGTTGTAGTCAACCACCGATCGGGAGAAAGCGATCGCCTTCTCGCGCTCCGGTGTATCGTTCAGCGACAACGCAAGATCCCATTTGTCGGACTGAAGGCCGGCGACGATGTTGTCCCAGGACGTGTCGACGAACTGGACCTTGACATGCAGGACCTTTTCGCCAAATTCCTTGCACAGTGCAGGGAAGATTCCGCTGTAATCGCCCGTCTTGACGTCGCGCATGGTGTACGGAGGCGAAAGCGCGATACCGCAGCGGAGGACGCCTGCTTGTCGAACGCGTTGCCACGTCGACGTGTCCTGCGCATGTGAAGGTACGCTCGACAGGAGCGCCGAAAATACGGCGGCACACGTGAGGGTGCGGCGGATAAAGCTGGACATGCGGACCATTTCTAACCTCGTCAGTAAGTGTGAAATCAGACGCTTCAAATCAACGTCGCAACCTCGGATTGCACGCAACGCTTTTAATTCGTGATACGAAATGACAAATTGCGAAAACGATGGAAATCCACCTTTAAGTTCATTCCCTTATTTCGAATATCCCATCGATTTCGACGGCAACATTTCTGGGGAGCGAATTCGCACCAATAGCGAAGCGCGCATGCTTCCCACTTTTGCCCAATACCTGGACGATGAGATCGGAGGCACCATTGATTACTTGCGGTTGCTGCCCGAACTCGGGCTCGCAATTTACGAAACCGCCGAGCTTCACACAACCGACAAGGCTATCGAAGCTCCCGCCGAGAGCCGTGCGCACCTGTGCAAGCATGTTCAGCGCACACAGCCTCGCGGCAGCTTGTCCGTCTTCGAGCGGTAGGTCGCGGCCGACTTTTCCGACGAATTTGTCTTCGCCGTCCGCCGTCGGGATTTGCCCTGCGATGAACAGAAGATTCCCGACGCGCCGCGCCGGCACATAGTTGGCTTTGGGAGTCGGGCTCACCGGCAACGTGTAGCCCAATTCGGCCAGGCGTACTTCGACTTGTTCCACTTCGGTCTCCTTTACCAACTTGCCGTCCACTTTCCCGCCTAGATGAATGCGGACGGCGATACGGTCGAAAATGTTGAAATAGTCAGGCGTTAATGGCCGCTTGTCGACGTTTTCGCGTCGTTTCTTCACGGTCGATGGAACCCGACGAGGTCATGACAACGCCGTGATGCTGCTGTGCGAACGCCGCTGTCACCTTGCCGTTTCGGAGATCGTGCTCGATGAGCTCGACGTCGCGTTCGAGCGGATCGCCATAACCACCGCCGCCCGCCTGCTCGTGCCGAATCACGACGCCTTGCCCCAACTCCATCGTGAACTTGCTCGGTGCGGCTTCAGCCGTAGTGGCCGGATTCAGGATGTTGCGCGACGGTGCGCCAGCCGATCCACCGAACAAGCCGTATGGCGCGTGGTCGGCGCGGTCGGACCGAATTTGCGCGACTACCTGCCTCGCAAGTACACGATACTGCCGCACCAGTCCCAACCCGCCGCGATAACGCCCTGCGCCACCGGAGTCGCTGCGGAACCCATACTCCTCCATCAGAATCGGATAGCGGGCCTCGAGTGTTTCGATTGGCAAGTTGGACATGTTCTGCGACGGGTTCGTTACGCCCTCGACACCGTCCTTGTTTGAGCGGCCACCCCACGCACCATTGATCATGTCAACTAGAATGAATGGCTCGCTCGCGTCAGCGTCATACCCGCTCAACGCGATGACGGTGTTGCCACCCTCACCCGCGGCCATTACTTTCTTCGGTGCGATCTGTGCCAGCGCGCCGAAGACAGTATCGACAACGCGATATCCGGTCAGTGCACGGGCCGCCACGGGCGCCGGCAGTCTCGGGTTCAAAATCGATCCCTCCGGCGCGGTAATGTCAATGCAGCGGTACACGCCGGCATTGTTCGGAACGTCGGCGTCGAGCACGCAGCGGATGCTCAGGTACGTCGCCGATTTGACGAACGAAAGCGTCGAATTGATGGCGCCCTTGACCTGCGGCGAAGATCCTGAAAAGTCGACTGACAGGCTCGATCCCGACACCGTGATGGCACATTTAATCGGAATCGCATCGCTCGTGAAGCCATCGTTGTCGATGTAGTCGGTGAACTCGTAAGTGCCATCGGGCCACGCTTCGATTGCGTTTCGCGTGAGTCGCTCGCCGTAGTCGAGCAGCTCGTCGAAGTAGAGGCGCAGATTGTCCTCGCCGTAGCGACCGATCATGCGCAGCAACTCGCGTTCGCCGATATTGCATGTCGCCAGCTGAGCATCAAGATCGCCCAGTACGAGATCCGGAAGCCGGACGTTCTTCTTGATGATGTCGACCAGGGTCCCGTTCTGCTCGCCTTCGCTATAAAGCTTCATCGGCGAAATGCGCAGACCCTCCTGAAAGATTTCCGTCGAATCTGCCGCATTGGAGCCCGGCACGCGGCCACCCACATCGCAATGGTGAGCGATTACCACGGCGAAACCCTGAAGCCTGCTCTCGAAGAAAATCGGCTTGAACATGAAAATGTCGGGCAGGTGCATGCCGCCTTCATACGGATCGTTGAAAATGATCACGTCACCCGGCTTGCACGTGTCCGCGAATTTCTTGATCACCACATCGACCGCGTCCGGAACGGCGCCGAGGTGGAGAGCGACGGTTTTCGCCTGAGCGAGAATACGACCTGCCGCATCGCACATCGTCACCGAGTAGTCGAGAACGTCGCGAATAATAGGCGAACGTGCAGTGCGCATGACGGCAAATGCCATGTCGTCGACGATGGTGTCGAGCGCGTTCTTTACCACCGCGAACGTGATGGGATCGACTTTACGTTGTGTCATGTTTGCTCCAGTGGATTCAGACGAGCGTCGCGATGACGCAACCCACCCGATCCGCGCTCACGCGCCAGCCAGGGGGCACCACGATCGTGGTGTCGGTGCTTTCGAGAATGACGGGGCCGACAATCTCGTTGTCGAGTAGTGAGCGTGGCAAAACCGGTGTGTCGACCCATCCGGACCGACGATCAAAATAGACCCGACGTGTGCTGCGCTTCAGCTCGCCCCTCGCTGCTTGGGTGCTGCGGATGTCGCGGAAATCGAGCGTCTTCGATGCAATGCCTCGTGCAAGCAAACGAAGGTTCGCGCACTCGATCGCGTCCTTCGACGCATAGCCATACATCGCGGTGTAAGCCGCGATGAACCCTTCTCGAAGCGCTTCGCGCGTGGAGTGATCGATAGTCGTCGGCACGCGCACGGGGATTTCATAGTCCTGCCCGCTGAACCGCATGTCCAGATCGAAGACAAATTCGATCTGGTCGGCGGAATAGCCCTCTTCCGACAGCGCCTTTCTGGCGTCGTCACGCATCTGTTCGATAGTCGCGCCGAGCGCGGCGATGTCCAAGCTGTCGAGCAGGTGCAATGACGGACGAACGAAGTAGCGCTCCACTGCTCCGGCGAGCATGCCCATCGCGGTAAACACCCCGGGCGCGGCCGGGAAGATCACCTGTTTCATGTCAAGCGCGCGAGCCAAATCACACGCGTGAACGGGACCGGAGCCACCGAATGCGACGAGCGTGAAATCGCGAGGATCGACGCCCCGCTCGACGGTGACAGCCTTGATGGTGCGCGCCATATTGACGTTCACCACCTCCCGGATACCGACCGCGGCTTCTTCGGTGCCAATACCGAGCGGCTTCGCCAGGAGCGTGTCGATCGTTTCTCGTGCGGCATCGAGCTTGAGCTCCATGGTGCCGCCCGCCAGGCTCGGCGGCAGAAATCCGAGCACAGCGTTCGCGTCCGTGACCGTCGGGCGATCGCCACCAATGCCATAGCACACCGGACCGGGGAAAGCGCCTGCTGAGACCGGGCCCACGTTGAGCAGACCGCCGGCATCGATCCACGCGATCGAGCCCGCGCCACTCCCGACTTCTGCAACATCGATCGTGGGCACGCGCATCATGTAACCGCCCGCCTTGATGAAACGGCTCGGTGTCGAGATGCCAGCACGAAACTCGTACTCGTTCGTGCGTGCGAGTTGCCCGTCGTGAATCAGGGACGCCGAAGCCGTCGTGCCCCCCATGTCGAACACGACCATTTCCCGGCAACCCTGTGCATCGCCCAGCCTGCCTGCCCCGACAACGCCTGCGGAACGACCCGAAGAGATAAAAAAGACCGGATTGTCCTGCGCGATGCGTGCGCTCGACAGACCGCCATTCGAATTGCTGACCAACAGCGGCGCGGTCACACCAATGCGCTTCAGTCCCGACTCGAGGCGCTGGAGATAGGTACGCAGCGCGGGTAACACGTAAGCGTTCACGACCGTCGTCGAGGTGCGTTCGTATTCACGCATCTCGGGCAGAACGGAAATGGATGCAGTAACGCTGATTTCCGGAAACGCCTTCTGGAAAGTTTCCAGCGCGACCTTCTCGTTCTCGGCATTCTTGTAGGAGTTCAGGAAGCAAATCGCAACGGACTCAACCCCTTCGGCACGGAAGAATTCGCCGGCGCTGATGATTTCATCGACCGGCGTCGGGACCAGGACTTCGCCCGCCGCATTGACGCGCTCGCTTACCTCCAGACGATAGCGGCGTTCGGCAAGCGGGATCGGTTTGTCCCACGTGAGATCGAACATCGATGGCGTACGTACCCGTCCGATTTCCAGAACGTCGCGAAATCCCTTGGTCGTAATGAGACCGCATTTGGCTCCAACCTTCTGAAGCATGGTGTTCGAGCCCACCGTCGTTCCGTGCAGGACCTCTGCAACATCTGAGGTTTTGAGACCAGCCTGGTCGAGAATCCGATCGATCCCGGTCAGCACCGCTTCTTCGGGAGCGGCAGGAGTTGAGGACACCTTCGTAAAGGCGACCTGTCCGTTGTCGTCGAGAAGTACCAAATCGGTAAATGTTCCGCCGATGTCAACGCCGATGCGTGCGCTTGCCATAGTTTCATCCGTTCAGAGATTGCGCGATGCAAATACCGCTAACGATAGGGCTCGCTTGCCTCAGGCCGGTCAAAGCAGAGGGGCGATCAGATCCTCTGCTGGGGTGCAGCCCAGGCGTTATTTCAGGTGCGCTTGCCGTGCACCAATTGTCGACCAAATGACGACAAAGTCAACGATAAAAAATCATCTGCTCCATAAAAAATTGCGTAACATATTGTTTTTATTAGCATTTGTCGCCTTTACAAGGAAAACCCTAGCTCTCAAATCGCCTTCGCAGAGCGCTCTTTGCTTGACAGAGTTTTTTCCTAATGCAAGCATTTGTCGACATTTGATCGACTGAAAGACGACGATGACGGGCTGTTTAGTCGGCGGATTGCGGCAAATGCCCTGCGCCATCCTTGCGCAGGTGTCCCTAGGCAATGAGGATTTCCATGAACAAAGAGCAAAAGCTGGTCGTTGTGACGGGCGGCGCAAGCGGCATCGGTGAAGCAACGGCTCGCCGGTTCGGGCAGGCCGGCTATCGCGTTGCTGTGGCAGATGTCAACGTTGCGCGCGGTACCGCCGTCGCGGCAGAGATCCGACAGTCCGGCGGGGCCGCCGATTTTCTGTTGGTGGACGTTTCAAATGAGGACGACGTCCGCCGATTTGCTGCGGAAGTGGTCGAACGGTTTGGCACTCCGGACGCGCTCGTGAATTCGGGCGGCATTCTTCAGAACGCAGTTCGCCTGCTCGAGGTCGATGTCGCGGAGATCGATCGTCTGTACGGCATCAATGTACGGGGCACGCTGCTCGTTTCGAGAGCGTTCGCTGGGGAGATGTGTCGGCGAGGCGAAGGGGCAATTGTCAATCTCTGCTCGTTGACGACCTATCGTCCTTCCGCACAAATCGGCTACGCGATCGGAAAGGCCGGCCTGAAAATGATGACCGAAGTGATGGCCGCCGAATGGGGTCCGAGCGGCGTGCGCGTGAATGCGGTGGCGCCCGGCTATACGCTCACGCCGGCCATGCAGGCTCGCATCGACAGCGGTGAACGTGACCCGAAAGCCATCATCGATATGTCGGCGTTGAAACGATTCGTGAAGCCGGCGGAAGTCGCCGATGCGATCTTCTTCCTCTGCTCTCCTGGCGCGTCTGCAATCACGGGCTCGACGCTTCCCATCGATTGCGGATGGCTCGTTCGATCGGCGTACCTCGCCTATGCGTCTCAACCCAACTAAGTCTGCTAACAATCGCCGAAGGAACCAACACAATGCCAATCATTCGACTTGAGATGCTGTCGGGAAGAAGTCACGCGCAGAAATCGGAACTAGCAGAGGTGCTGACGCGCGAAACCGCACGCATTACAAAATGCCCGCTGGCGGATGTGCAACTCGTGATTACGGAGGTCGAGCGCTCGATGTGGTCGGTGGGTGGGACACTCGCGGAACCGGTATCTGCGGTTACAGCGACAAAGTAGCCGAAGTCCGTTGATCGTGACTCCCGTCGATTCGACCGGAGTCACCTCTCACGGGCGTGCGCTCAAAACGCGGCTACCGGGATACCGCCTCTGCGGTATTCGGTGACGCCTCGCGCGCCGGCGCACTGTAATTGAGAGGCACGGACGCCGTGAGGTTTCTGTCCATGAATTCCATAAACTGTCCCTTGAATTGAACGGCATGTAGATGAGCGTACTCCTCTGCCTTATCGGCATCGCCTCGTTCAATTGCATCCAGTATTTCCGTATGGTCGGCGCCCATCTGCTGCGGAGTAATGTTGGGATCCTGCAGTTTGAACTGCAGGTGAAGATGGAGCATTCTCCGCCCCTCGTCCAGCAAGCGGCTATAGAGATCGGCGAAATATGTATTGCGCCCGGCGCGCGCCACCGCCATATGAAAATCATAATTCGTCTCGATCATCGGCAGACTGACACGCGTCCTGATGCTCGTCGCAACGCCTTTCTCGTACGCCTTGTGCATCTCCCTGATTTTGACAAGGTCCGCTGCTGTCCGGTGTACCGCGGCAAGACGAGTCGTTACGCGTTGGAGAAGATCAAGCGCATCGAGGAATTCCGGTACACGGGCGAGCTCCATCGGAGTCACAACGGTCGTCCTATTGGCTAGAGTCGTGACTAAACCGTCCGCCGAGAGTCGCACTAGAGCCTCTCGGATTGGAGAGCGAGACGAATCGAAACGCTCTGCGAGCCCAACTTCATCCAGTGCTTCGCCGGGGGCGAGCTTCATGGTGAGAATTTCGCTGCGAAGTATTTTGTACACTCGTGCCGCGCCCGTTTCTTTGATGGGCTGCTGTTCCGCTTGAGGCTTGGCCATATCAATTCCCGAAATCTTGCTCATTGTGCAACGTCTCGGCGACTCCCCGCCTGTCCATAGGGCGATGGGAGCTTCCGCTATAAGGCGAACGGCGGAGCATCATCGCGCAACGCTCTGTTCACCCACCTTTCGACTCATTTTGTCGACATAATGACGACAAAGTCAACCTCGTTTTATAGGGGCGAATGCCCGGAAGACGCGCATGGGTTTCAGTTTACTTCAGTCGTCAGGCTTTCCCGAGGAAGGGGCGGGCCGCAGTCGGTGCGCGATAGCCGACGCCGTGCCGGTCCGGCATCCGGCCAAGCATTCGAATTCGCGTTATCCGATCGCGTGGGCGGCTGGACCGGTAAAAACCCCTTGCCTCGCTCGTCGATGCGACTGCTTTTTTGGGGTTATCGCGGGAGACCGCGGAAACGGATGGAGGAGGATTGCGTAACCTGGTGCTAGATAACAAGGGCGTCAGGACGAGCGATCGCTGGATCGCGCGGCACTTCAGGCGCTGGACTGCTAAATAGGCTATGGGTTGAAGCGGGGGGAATGGCGGAAGTAAAACCTTTCGAGTAACCGTCAATATAGCTTCGGATGTCGATACGTGAGGGGCGGCCGGCTCCGGGCGGCCACCCACCTCCACGCGAACGATCCATCATCGACTGCGCGCTGTGCGCTTAATAGCGGCGGCGATCAGAATTTCCTGGCCCAACGACTGCGCGTTTCTGCTGCGGCATCAACGTAAGCACCCGGGGAAGTCATCTTGATCGCGTTAGGCGCGAAGGCGAGGATCGTGTCCATCTAAATTTTTAATGGACAGATGTACACGATGGATGAGACCGAGGTGATGCAGGAGGTTGTGCAACCGACGCGACGTCGGCGGCACAGCAAGGAGTTCAAGGCACAGGTGATCCGTGCGGCGATGCAGCCAAACGTGTCGATCGCGGCGGTAGCGCTGCACTACCGCCTGAATGCCAACATGCTGCGAAGCTGGGTGGCCGCCCAGGAAGAACGGGATGCGGCCGAAGCTGCCCGCAAGTCGATGAGCGCGCCATCGGCAGAGTTTGTGCCGTTACAGCTTGAGACGTGCGGGGCTGCATCTGGGGCGACGGAGATCCAGATCGAGGTACGTCGGGGTGCGGCGACGGTGACCGTGCGTTGGCCGTTATCGTCGGCCAGTGATTGTGCGCTCTGGTTGCAGGGATGGCTGCGGTGATCCGCATCGACGCGATATGGCTGGCGACCGAACCGCTGGATATGCGTGCCGGCGCCGATACGATTCTGGCGCGTGTGGTGAAGGTGTTCGGCGCAGCGCGCCCTCACCATGCTTACCTGTTCGCCAACAAGCATTCGACGCGCATGAAGGTACTCGTCTATGACGGCTTCGGAATCTGGCTGGCTGCGCGTCGCCTGAACAAGGGCCGGTTCGTCTGGACGAACGGCCACGAAGCAATCGCCGTCGCGTTGAATCCCGAAGAGTTGCGGGCGCTCGTGACGGGGCTGCCGTGGCAGACCCTGACGCACGATCACGTCATCTGCGTGGTGTAACGCGTCGTCGGTGCCGTAAACAGTTTCGCTTCCGTGGCGGTGCCGGCTCTGGCAGACTGGGCCGTATGAACCTGCCCGCCGACCTCGATGCCCTTAGCCCGGAGCAACTGCGCACACTGGCCGCTCAGTTGATGACCCAGGTCGGCGAGACGCAGCGTGAACTGCACTACCGTCAAACGCGTATCGATCAACTGACGCACGAACTCTCCGTGCTCAAGCGCCTGCAGTTCGGCAAACGCAGCGAGCAGCTTGATACCGAACAGATGAGCCTGCTCGACGAGGCGATCGATGCAGACCTGGCGGCACTGGAAGCCGAGCTCGAACAGCTTCAACCGGCCACGCGTGCCGCTGAGCCTCGGCAACAGCCGAAGCGTGTGCCCTTGCCATCGAAACTGCCGCGTACGGACATCCATCACGAGCCGGAAGACACCACGTGCCAGTGCGGTTGCCAGCGGGAGCGCGTGGGCGAAGACATCAGCGAGAAGCTGGACTATGCGCCAGGCGTGTTCACAGTCGAGCGGCATATCCGCGGCAAGTGGGCCTGTCGGCACTGCGGGACCCTGATCCAGGCACCGGTCCCGCCTCACGTCATCGACAAGGGTATCCCGACCACCGGGCTGTTGGCGCAGGTGCTGGTTGCCAAATATGGCGACCACCTGCCGCTGTATCGGCAGGAACGCATCTTTGCTCGCGCGGGCCTGGCGATCCCGCAATCGACGCTCGGCGCGTGGGTCGGCATCTGCGGCGTACGGCTGCAACCGCTGGTCGATGCGCTTCGCGAAGCGCTCCTGCAGCGCGACGTGCTGCACGCCGACGAGACGCCGGTGCAGATGCTGTCGCCCGGCAAGGGCAAGACGCATCGGGCTTACCTGTGGGCGTACAGCACGACGCCATTCGCCGATCTGAAGGCCGTGGTCTACGACTTCGCCGGCAGCCGTGCCGGCGAACATGCCCGAAAGTTCATGGGTGTGTGGCGTGGCAAGCTCATGTGCGATGACTATGGCGGCTACAAGGCTGGATTCGAACTGGGCATCACGGAAATCGGATGTGTCGCTCACGCGCGCCGGAAATTCTACGAGCTGCACGTCAACCACCAGAGCTAGATCGCCGAGCAGGCGCTGAAATACTTCGGCGCACTCTACGACGTCGAGCGTGACGTCGCCGAACTGAAGCCTGATCGAAGACAGGCCATCCGCCAGCAGCGATCCAGGCCCGTTGCCGATGCGTTGCACGCCTGGATGGTGACCCAGCGCAAGCTCGTTGCCGAAGGATCGGCGATCGCGAAGGCGCTCGACTACAGCCTGAAGCGTTGGGAAGCGCTCACGCGCTATCTCGATGACGGGCACGTGCCCATCGACAATAACTGGCTTCATGCCGCTAGCGGCATGAAGCCAGTTATGCCGACTCCCCGATTATGCCGCGTCGTGCATGCGCGTGGCTGTGGGTATGGCCTTTCATGATCGCTGTGTCGGCATAAACGTATGATTTCTCAGGCTGGCTATCGCGCTGGCCAGGAGAGATCAGATGAATGCGACACGCACAGTCAGCGACTCCGGCGGGCTGCCGGCCCATCACATCGATGCATTTCTTGATCGTCTACGGGCGGCACACTATTCCGAGGTAACGCTTCGCAAGAAACGAAGAGTCCTGTGCGCGTTCTCTGGATGGCTCGTCTACGGCCCGTTTATTCGCGACTTTCTCGACAGCCACGAGGCCGGTGACGGAAGTTTATTGCCAGATGCATTTGACGCGGTAGCGATCCGGAATCATCTTCTTGCCCGCAGCAAAGGCCGGTCGTCAGAGTACACGCGGCTGATGGCAGTTGCGCTTCGCTCGTTCTGTCATTTCCTATTTCTGCGCGGCGATACGGCACAAGACCTGTGTGAGTCCGTGCCCACAGTTCGTAAGTGGCGACAGTCAACTGTACCGACTTTCCTCACGCCTGAGCAGCAAGAAGTTCTAATTACGTCTGCAGACCGGTCGACTCCGTGCGGGCGCCGTGACTATGCAATTCTGCTGCTTTTGGCGCGGCTCGGTCTACGTGCTGGAGAAATCG
>NZ_CAJPGY010000063.1:0-26668 GCF_905339915.1 Burkholderia sp. BCC1985 | reverse complement strand
GCGTTGATCTCTTTCATCACGTCCAGCTCGAGATCGCGCTCGGCCAGCATCTTCTTCAGCCGCGCATTCTCTTGCTCGAGCTGCTTGAGCCGCTTCACGTCGGCAGCCTCCAGCCCGCCGAAATGTTGTCGCCAGTTGTAAGTGGTTTGCTCGCTGACCCCGTGCTTCTTCGCAACTTCCGCGACCGGCGCCTTGTCCGCCTCGCGCAGGATGGTGACCATCTGTTCTTCGGTAAACCGGCTCTTCTTCATGACTTCCTTTTCTCCGTTGGGAGCCATTCTCTCAAGTTTCAACTGGTCCGAAAATTCCAGGGCAGGTCATCTTCCGTAAACTTGCTCGTCTTCATGACATGGCCTTCGTGTCCCAGTCGGACACGTCATGTCGAATTTCTCCAGTTTTGACCCTGACTATTTCCTAGATCAGGGTCGGTATCCAAGCTCATTCGATATCGTCCAGCTTTACCCCGGTGTTGTTTTTCCATGTCAGCACGGCGCAACTCGCGACTACGGCCACCACGATAAGATAGACATTGAATAGCTGCCCCCTGTTGATGGAATACAACCATGCATTCAGATATGAGGCGGTGCCGCCGAAGAATGCGACCGCAAGTGAAATGAAGAAGCCGAAGAGACGGGTGCGGTAGCGTGTCGGCACTTGTTCCGAAATGGCTGCAGGCTTGCTCCCGGTGATAAATGCAACGAGCACGAGCCCGACCGATTGCGTGACAAGCAACGTCCACGGCTCGCTGGAAATCAAGCTCCAGAGCGGAAAGATGGTGATCGAGATGCCGAGTAGCGAGATGAGCGTTGTAACCTTGCGTCCTGTGAAATCGGAAAGGCGTCCAATGAGCGGAAGCGCGATCAGATAGATCACCTGGGCAATGCAACTCATTGCGAACGCGCGGTGCGGATCCATGTGCTTGACACTGATTGCATAGATGGCCGCGGACGTTACCCACGTATAGTAGGTAAGCGTCGAACCGGCCTCATACACGAACAGCTTCAAGCCTTCACGCACGACCTTGGCCCGTGGCCACGGTTTATGACGGGCGTTAGTCGAAGCGTCAACGCTGATGCTCTCCACCATATTGCGGCGCAGCCATAGCGCGAATATCGCGAGAAACCCGCCTGACGCGAACGGCACCCGCCATCCCCAGTCCTGCATGGCGTTCGGTGAAAGGAACGCCGTGAGCGACGCAAGAAAAAAGGTGGCAAGCAGCGAGCCGGCGCCGACCGAAATGAACACGGCACTCGACCACAAACCACGCTGCGCCGGAGGAGCGATTTCGGCAACGTAGGCGTAGGACGCAGTTGTTTCGCCGCCGTGCGCCGCACCCTGCACGAGTCGCGCTACCAGCAATGCAGCCGAGGCCCAACTGCCGATTGCGTCATATGGCGGGATGATCGCGATCAGAAGGCTCGCGAACGCCATGAGGAGCATCGTACTCAAGAGTACCGAGCGGCGCCCGATCCGGTTGGCGATCGCGCCGAATACGATGCCACCCAACGGGCGGGCGAAGAAGCCTGCAGCGAATACGGCCAGCGTACCGAGCAGCGACGATGTCTTGTTCGTATTATCGAACAGCGCGCCAGCAATATAGACCGATGCGACCGTGTAGACCGTCCAGTCGAACCATTCGAGTAAATTGCCGAGGCTGGACGCGATCAAGGATCGCCGATGAGATGAAGGTTGCGACGTGGCACGTCGCGACGACGAGGAAAGATGAGAAAGGTAAGTCATGAAGTCTCCAATTTATTGTCGCGGGAAATGTTTTCGCGCCCGGTTCGCGCTGCCTGTGGGCTCAGGCAGTAGCGTGGTCGATGGCTTCCATTGCCGCGACGATGTCCGCGATGCCGAGCGTGCGCTCGAAATTTGCCGAGTAGGGTGCTTGTAACGTGAAGCGAGCGACGGTCTCGTAGTGCTCGCGAGTGACGACGCCAGAACCCAGGTCGCACAAGCGGACCGGCAGACCAATGCGCGCATAGAGGCCGATCATGTCGCGCATGAAGTCCGGTGCTCGACGTTCGAGATGTAGTTGAACGAGCAGCGCGTACGCGACCTGCAAGCCGTGTGGTGCCCGCGCCGACGTTTCGAGCCGGGACAGGCCACGCGTCATCGAGTGCGCGATCGATAGCCCCGCGCTTTCGAAGCCCAGGCCGCTCATCAGAATGACGGCTTCGACAAGCCGATCGAATACCGGAGCAGTGCGGCCGTGCTTGAGCTCGGCCAGCGCCGTCTCCGCGTGGGCGCGAATGATCGAAAAGCACTCGCGCGCGAGTACGTACGCAGAGTAGGACGGCCTGGCGCGGAACATGTTTTTGCCGTCGCTGTGCAGGCACTGCTCTGCTTCGAAGTATTTGCTGATCGCATCACCGATGCCGGCAAGCAGAAAATGTGTCGGCGCCTGCGCGATCAACGTTGTGTCAACCAACACGTACGTGGCGCTGCGCCGCAAGTGCCTGACCGCCGCGAGTTGATGATCCTCGTCGTAAACCACATAGTTTTTGGAAGTTGGGGAGTCGTTCGATGCAACGGTGGGCACGGTGATCAACGCGCAATGTGCAGCATCGACAAGCGCCTTTCCAGCGTCGAGCGTTTTGCCGCCACCGATCGCAACAACGACTTCGTGGTCGAACGATTGCGCGGCCTGCTCGAGCTCGCGAATCTTTCGATCCGTAAGTTCACCGCTGAACGCAATCCAGCGTACGTCGATTTCGTGCGCGGCGCACGAGGCCGCGATTCGCGATCCGAACTGTTCTTTCACGAAGCAGTCGCAAAGGATCAGCGCACGCTCCGAGCATTCGCGAATGTATTGACCGATATCGTCAAGGAGTCCGTCGCCCTGGATGTATCGGCCCGGAGAGCCAAAAATGAGTGCAGTCATGATTTCGAGTACCGGTCGAATAGAATTAGATATGGAATCCTGAACAGATGAATCTCATCGGATGCATCAGTGACTAGGGTGCAGTAAGCGTGCCGGAATCGCCGATCGGTTTGCTTGCAAGGACCGCGTATCTGGGTGGCGAGCTCGCTGAGACGTTGGGCGACAAGGACGCCAGCCTCAGCCTTACGCATTCACGTTGGTGAGCAGGAATTCGACAAAGTGATCGAGTTGCGACATAACCATGTGTTCGCCACGGTGAGTGCGGGCGCCACGCGCTTCAGCTTCTACCAGAAGCCGCGTGACCGCGGGCTGCATGATCACCTCAGCGACGACCATTGCGGGCGTCAGCTTCGACGTGTCGCAGGGCAGCGCGTCGTCAGGTTTCAGACCTAGCGACGTTGCGTTGATCACGATGTCGTGATTGCCTGGCTCGTCGCTGCCCGCTTTTACCTCGCAGTTCGGCACTGCCTTTCCGACGAGTGCCGCCAGGTCGCTTGCTTTTTCTCGACTGCGGTTCGCGATCGTCAGCCGTGCAATGCCCTCGCGCGCCAGTGCCAACGCAAGGGCAGTCGCCGCTCCACCTGCGCCAAGCAAAAGCACGCGCTTGCCCGCGAGCGCGATGCCCTCGCGCAGCATGCCGGCGACAAAACCGGAACCGTCATACATTCGCCCCGTGTAACTGCCGCTCGCGTTGCGGCGGACCGCGTTCACAACGCCGAGCAACGATGCGTCGCCATCGAGTTCCTCACACAGTTCTGCCGCCGCCTGCTTGTGCGGAATAGTGAGCACGACACCGGCCAGATTGGCGATGTGCCGCAGTCCGTCCCATGCCTGCGTCAGATGCTCGGGACGCACGGCCCACGGAACCATGATCGCGTTGATGTTCTTCCTCGCGCAAAGGGCATTGAACAGTGTGGGCGTCCGGACGTGAGCGGACGGCCACGCCATCAGGACGATAACCTGTGTTTCGCCATTGACCGTGGGCGAGGAGGGTGGAGTGGTCATCATGCGTGTCTCCGTGTTGTTTGAAGATATATGATGCATCATTTGAGGGCGATACGGCAAGGTCAATTTGCGGAGCGCGATTCATGATTGCCGGAATGCCACGCGTACACATCGACAACAGAAGACAGGGCGCGTCGATCATTGCGCTATCATGATATATGATGCATCATGTATGAAACGAAGGCGGAATGCCGAGTCTTGCCGCGCTCGCCTCGTTCCTTTCAGGTTCCAATAGGAGACTCTATGTCGACAGCATTGCAGGAGAGCGATCAGGCGCTTTCCAGGGAGACGCTCGCGCAGTTGCGCGAGAAGGCGCAATTCGTCCGCCTCGAGACGATTCGTCTGATAGAAATCGCGAAGACGGGACACTACACGTCGGTGTTTTCCGCAGCCGAAATCTTTGCCGCGCTTTACTACGACGTCATGGCACTGCGTGCCGGCAACCCGCAATGGAAGGATCGCGACCGGTTCACGATGGGCAAAGGGCACGCGGCCGTCGGACTTTTTCCCATTCTTGCGGACTACGGGTTCATCGACCGGGAGACGCTCGATGGCTACACCCGTCTCGGCAATCCGCTCGGCGATCATCCGGACATGACCAAGGTTCCGGGCGTCGATTTCAGCTCGGGGTCAATCGGCCACGCGCTATCGAACGGTGCCGGCATGGCCAAGGCGGCGCAGATGGCAGGCAGCCCCTTCAAGGTTTTTACGTTGCTGGGTGACGGCGAAATGCAGGAGGGGCAGGTATGGGAAGCCGCGCTGTTCGCCGCGCATCACCGCCTCTCGAACCTCATCGCGATTGTCGATCGCAACGGCTATCAACTCGACGGCAAGGTCGACGACGTCATCGGTATCGAATCGCTTGCGGAGAAGTGGCGCGCCTTCGGCTGGGAGACGCATGAAGTAGACGGCCACGATCTGACCGCCCTCGTGCCGCTGCTGCGTCGTGTGAAGGCCGACCCGGTGCGCAGCAAGCCGGTCTGCATCATCGCGAAGACGGTCAAGGGCAAGGGCGTGTCGTACATGGAAACCGAACCCGGCTGGCATCTCGGCTATCTGGCACCCGATGACGCGCAACGGGCGATCGAAGAAATCAAGAGCAAGGTGATCTAAGCATGTCTACTCCGCAAAATCCCGATTCGTGGCAGTACCGCGCGCTCAACGCGCGCAATCCTGGCCTCGACTATCTGTCCGATGCGCTCATCGATCTCGCGCGCGAAGGTCATCCCGTCGTCGCCGGCTCCGCCGATCTCCAGTATTCGAACGGCTTGAACAAGTTCGCCGGCGAATTCCCGGAGCGCTACGTGCAATTCGGCATCTCGGAGCAGAACATGGTTTCCGCCGCCGCCGGCATGGCGACCACGGGCCTCATGCCGTTCGTCGCGACCTTCGCATCGTTTCTCGGCCTGCTGTGCTGCGAGCAGATTCGCATGGATGTCGCGTACTGCAAGCTGCCGGTGCGGCTCGTGGGTCACCATACCGGCATCTCGCTCGGCTTCTACGGTACCTCGCACCATGCAACGGAAGACATCTCGACGATGCGCGCGATTGCGAATCTGACCGTCATTTCGCCCGCCGACGGCGCGCAGCTCGCCGCCGCGATCCGCGCGTCGGCCACGTGGCCCGACCCGATCTACTTCCGCATCGGACGCGGGCGGGATCCGAAAGTCTATGAGGATGGTGTCGAGTTCACGATCGGCAAAGCCATCGTTCATTCGGTGGGACGCGACGTCGTCATTATCGGCTGCGGATTGCCGGTCGCCGGTGCACTCGAAGCGGCTGACAATCTGAGGGCGGAAGGCATTTCGGCGGGCGTGATCGACATGCCGACCATCAAGCCGCTCGACCGTGACGCCATTATCGCGGCGGCGCGACAGTCGAAGGTGCTCGTCACGGTCGAAGAGCACAACGTGATCGGCGGGCTGGGTGCGGCGGTGGCCGAGGTCCTGGCCGACGAGGGGCTCGGCGTGCGGCTCGTGCGGCACGGAATCTACGACGAGTACAGCCTGATCGCACCGCCGACGCATCTGTATGCGCACTACGAACTCGACGGTCCCGGGATCACCCGCGTTGCGCGAGCCGCGCTCGCGAAGGCGACCTGACGTGCCAGCCGCCCGCAAAACAGCTCACCGTATCGCGGGCGGCACGCGGTAATCGAGGTGTTTACGGTACGCGAAGGGTGGCAGCGACGCGCTGGCTCGCGAAGCCATCTCCCGACATCGGAACTCGGGCGCCACCACTTCGCGCCGGTTCTGATAAACGGGAGTAGCGATGTTGAATGACGATGGCTGGCGCGGCGCGGAGCTGCGCGATATGGATCTGTTGAGAGACGCGTGCCTGATCGGCAGTGAGTGGGGCGCGGCCGATGACGGCACGACCATTGACGTGTTCAATCCGGCAACCGGCGCGTTGCTTGGCACGGTCCCTCGGATGGGCACGGTCGAGACACGCCGCGCGATCGATGCGGCTGCGCAGGCGCTGCCGCATTGGCGTGCGAAAACGGCAAAGGAGCGCGCCGCGTTGCTGCGCCGTTGGTACGAGCTGATGCGCGAACATCGCGACGATCTGGCGAAAATCATGACGCTCGAACAGGGCAAGCCGCTGAACGAGAGCCGCGGTGAAATCGACTACGCGGCGTCGTTTGTCGAGTGGTTCGCCGAAGAGGGCAAACGGGTTTATGGCGACACGATTCCGTCGCCGGCCGGCGACAAGCGAATCGTCGTACTGAAGCAACCCATCGGTGTCTGTGCGGCCATCACGCCATGGAACTTCCCGGCCGCGATGCTCACGCGAAAACTCGCGCCGGCGCTGGCCGCCGGCTGTACGATGGTACTCAAGCCTGCGAGTCAAACCCCGTTCAGTGCGTTGGCGCTGTGCGTGCTCGCCGCACGCGCCGGTATTCCGTACGGAGTAATTTCGTGCGTGACGGGCAAAGCGAATCAGATCGGTGCGGAACTCACGTCGAATCCACTCGTGCGCAAATTGTCGTTTACCGGCTCGACGGAAATCGGCAAACAACTGCTGGCCCAGTGTGCCGCAACGGTCAAGAAGACATCGATGGAACTAGGCGGTAACGCACCGTTCATCGTGTTCGACGATGCCGACCTCGATGCGGCAGTGCGCGGTGCGATCGCGTCGAAATATCGCAATGCAGGTCAAACCTGCGTGTGCGCCAACCGCCTGCTCGTGCAGGATGGCATTTACGACCGCTTCGTCGCGCGACTCGCGGAGGCCGTCGGCAAGCTGGTGGTCGGCAACGGCCTGGACGAACGCGTCACGATCGGGCCGCTGATCGATGCCGCTGCCGTTTCGAAGGTCGAAGAGCATGTGCAGGATGCGCTCGCGAAGGGCGCACGTGTCGTGGCCGGCGGCAAGCGCGCTGCGCAGGGGGCGAATTTCTTCGAGCCGACTATCCTGGCCGACGCCACACGCGACATGCGCATCTTTGACGAAGAGACGTTCGGCCCGATTGCGCCGATCTTCCGGTTCAAGACGGAATCGGAAGCCATCGCGCTCGCAAACGATACGCCGTTCGGGCTTGCTTCGTATTTCTACGGGTGTGATATCGCGCGGGTGTGGCGTGTCGCGGAGGCGCTCGAGTACGGAATGGTCGGCATCAACGACGGAATCGTGTCGACCGAAGTCGCGCCGTTCGGCGGCGTCAAGGAAAGCGGCCTTGGCAGGGAAGGATCGCGTTATGGCCTCGACGACTATCTCGAGATCAAGTATCTGTGCTTCGGCGGCATCGCCTGATCGCCGAACGTGCGGAAAAGGAAATGGCCGCCACGGGCGGCCGTTTTTGGCTGATCGGCTTCGAACGCCGTATCGAATCGGCCTAGAAGCCGGACACATATCCTCCGTCGACGGGCAGCGTCACCCCGGTCACGAACGCCGCGGCGGGTGACGCGAGAAACACCGCCGCGCCCGCGAGATCCCCTGCTTCGCCCCAGCGACCGAGAGCGGAACGCGACACGATCTTGCGCGACAACTCTTCCGATTCCCAGAATATCCGCGTCATGTCGGTTCGATGGTAACCGGGAGCGATCGCATTCACGCGCACGCCGCGCGGCCCGTATTCATGGGCCAGCGAGCGAGTCAGACCGACCACGCCGGTCTTGCTGGCGCAGTAGGCCGGTACGTCGGCGTCGGCGAGGTAGCTGAGCATGGACGCGATATTGACAATCGAGCCGCGCGACTGTTCGAGGAGCGGGCGTGCGGCCTGCGACACGCGCATTACGCTACGCAGGTTGACGTCGAGTACATCGCTAAACACATCATCCGCGTATTCGTCGCGCGGGCGAGCGACACCGGCCGCGTTGACGAGCACGTCAAGGCGGCCGAGGCTGCCGAAGAATGCGTCGATTTCGCCGTGGCTGCGCACGTCCAGCGCGGCAAAACGCAGGCCGGTCAGCGACGCCTCGTTGCGTAGCGCGTCGAGCTTCGTTGCGGATGAGCCCGTGGCGATGGTATGCGCGCCGAGTCGGTGGAACGCACGCGCGATGGCAAGCCCGATGCCGCTCGTCGCGCCGGAAACGAGCACGTGCCGTCCTGTAAAAAGATTGTCGCGAAAACTGTCGGTGTCAAAGCTCATGAAGTGAATCTCCAGTGAAAGCACGCGGCGTGCGGACCAAGGCAGTGCACGCCCTTGCATTACATGCGGAACAAAGCGAAACGAATTAGTTGCTTGTGCCTTGCGCCCGAATCTCCGAAATCGACCGGACGGGCGGAATCGTGTACTTGTAGAAGAGGTTCGCCGGATTCGGATCGATCTTCTGGTCGACGTTGCCTTGCGTGATGATTGCCGGCGGGAAACCGGAGCCCATGGGCAGATTGTTCGCATCGACGCGCCGCGTGAACGCGTTGTGGATGAATTCGATGGCAGCCACACCGGTCTGCTCGCCGGAGTTTTCGCCGGACACGAGGATGTTGCCCTTCTTGATCTGGTCAAGCTCTCCACGGTAACCGCCGGCTGCATCGGCGATGCGTATCTTCCCCTGCTTGCCCATGTTTCGTACGGCGCGCAATGCGCCGAGCCCCATGAAGTCGTTCTCGGAGAGGATGAAATTCAGCTTGTTGCCGTGCGCGGAGAGAATATCTTCAGTTGCTGCGAGGCTGCCTTCCTCGGTCCACTTGCCTACGCCCAGCGCGAGTACGTTGAATCTGATGTCCGGGGCGCTCAGCTTGCCGGTTTTCTTCAAGGTCTGGAACAGTTCGAAGCCGCGCAACATGGCGTCCTCTCGGCTCGCGCTTGTGGTGCGCTCGCGCATGCGCTGATCGACGATGCCCGCGATCAGTCCGTTGATGCGGCTTTCCGACGTCGAGTTTCCGAGCACGCCGATGACGACGGCTGCGTCGATCGGCGTGTCTTTGCCTGCCTCCTTCGCCACGTACCGGCCTACCTCGAAACCGCTTGCATAGGGGTTGCCAAGCAGTGTGGTGAGCACTCGGGCGCTCGCGTCCGGCGTGGTGCCGACGGTGACGACCGGAATGCCGGCATCGACGGCGCGATTGATGCATGCGGACACACCTAGCGTATCGGTCGGATCGACCACAATGACGTCCATTTTGCGCGTGACGAAGTTGTCGATCTGCGCGCATTGGCGCTGCAGATCGCCGTCGGCCACTTGCACGTCGATCGAGTAACCGTATTTCGCCGCACTCTGCCGTGCCCCCTTGATGAGCTCAACGAACCACGGATTGCCCAGCGTGATGTCGGTCCAGCCTATTTTTAGCTGGTTCGGATTGGCCGGCTGCTTCGGCCATGCCTTGCGGACCGCCGTTCGATCGGGCAGGGCCGGATCCACCACACCGGACAGTGCCGTATTCGGCAGAAGCGTGTAGATCTTTGCCTTGGCCTGGCTGTGGACAGGGGCGGTGATGCCGAACGCCAGCACGGTGGCGACGGCGAGTGCTCTGCGAGCAACATTCATTTCAGTCTCCTGAATAATATTGTTGGATGAAAGAAAAGATGAAGCGGAGGGGCCGCGTGGCGGCCCGGGCGGATGGAGAAGTGGTTTAGCGTTGGCCGATACGTTGGACCAGCACGGCAAGAACGATGATGGCGCCTTTGATGATCTGTTGCGGATAAACAGGCACGCTCAGGAGATTCATCACATTGCCGATCAGGCCCAGCACGAGCACGCCGATCACCGTGTTGAGAACCGATCCCTTCCCGCCCGAGAGCAACGCGCCACCGATCACGCACGTCGCGATGCCGTCGAGTTCCAGGCCGACGCCGGTGATCGGCGTGCCAACACCCGTGCGTGCCGTGAAAACGATGCCGGCGACGGCGCTCAGCGCACCGGAAATCACGTAGACGCAGAACTTGTAACCGCGCTCGGAAATACCTGCCAGCCGCACGGCCGTCTCATTGCTGCCCGTGGCGACGACCATGCGTCCAAACGTGGTGTAGGTCATCAGGAAGTAGAACAGCAGCGCGATGACCACGCCGAGCACGACCGGCCATGGCACGTTGATCCAAGGAGCGCTGCCGCTGCCGAATTCATTGAGCAATTCCGCCGCCGGCAGATCGAGCGGCAGCATCGTCGGCTGGCCATTCGACATCATGTATGTGATTCCGCGTGCGATGGTCATCATGGCAAGCGTGACGATGAATGGCGCGAGACCGAGGGCGGTCACGAGTACACCGTTGAACGCCCCGAAAAGCGCACCGAGCATCACGGCCAGCACGACCGAGAGGAGGAGCCCGGTCATGCCGCCGAACGGCATCGCCGGGACCAGCATGGCTACCAGCAGGCCGCCCGCCGCTGCGATCGACCCCACCGACAGGTCGATGCCGCCCGTATTGATCACGAGTAACATGCCGAGGCTGACAAACAGCAGGGGTGTCAATTGCCGTAGCAGGTTATAGAGGTTTTCCTGGCTCAGAAACGCGGGCGACATGACGCTCGATACGACGAACAGCACGATCAGCATGATCAACGCGTTATGGCGCAACAGACCGCGGAGCAGCGGAACATCGGTGCGCTGTGTTTGCATGATTCCTTCCATTACTTGACTCCCATGGCCAGCGATATCAGCGACTTTTCGTTGATGGCGGGGCCGCTGAGTTCGCCCGCAATACGGCCCGCACGCATGACGAGCACGCGGTCGCACAGGCCGATGATCTCCGGCATGTCGGAGGAGACCACGATGACGGCGACGCCGGCGCGTGCGAGATCGTTGATGACGTGATAGATCTCGATCTTGGCGCCGATATCGACGCCCCGCGTCGGCTCGTCAAGGATCAGTACCCGGCAGCCGTTCGAGAGCCACTTCATCAGCGCGACTTTCTGCTGATTGCCACCCGAGAGCGTCGATACGTCGACGTCGGTATCGCGCGCCTTCACCCGCAGCTGTTTGATCAGTTCGCGCGTGCGCACGCGCTCGGCACGATGATCGAGAATGCAGCGCAGGTGCGCGAGCGTGTTGCGCGGCGTCATCATCGCGTTTGCGCGGATCGGCATGTTCAGGAGCACGCCTTGCTGTTTGCGGTCCTCGGGCAGCATCCCGATACCGCTCTCGATGCCGTGGCGGGGACGCTTCAGCTTTGCGACCGGACGGCCGTCGACCCGAATTTCGCCGCTGCTCCTGCGGTCCGCACCGAAGATCGCGCGCATCGTCTCCGTTCGGCCTGCGCCGACGAGGCCGCTGAAGCCCAGCACCTCGCCCGCGCGCACGTGAAAAGAGACGTCGCGCACGCGTTCGCCTGCGCAAAGGCCGCGTATTTCCAGCCGTGTGTCGCCGATGCACGCGTCGCGCTTCGGAAAGAGATCCTGCAGCTCTCGGCCGACCATCAGCTGAACGAGGCGATTTTCGTCGATGTCGGCAATGCGCACCGTGCTGACGAAGGTGCCGTCCTTGAGCACGGTGGCGCTGTCGCACAGCCGGAAGATTTCTTCCAGCCGGTGCGAGATGTAAATGACGCATACGCCATCACGCTTGAGTCGCTCGAGCAGGGCGAACAGACGCGTCGTTTCGCGCGCGGTGAGCACGGCCGTCGGTTCGTCGAATACGAGAACACGCGACGTGCGCGAGAGCGCCTTGCAGATCTCGACGATCTGCTGCTCGGCGACCGACAGCGTTGAGACGGGACGCGACACGTCCAACTCACCGAAGCCGAGCGCATCCAGTTGTTCGCGGGCGCGCGCCTTCAGTTTCGACCAGCGGATGATCGACGTTCCCGCGCCGAGGTCGTGCAGAAAAATGTTCTCCGCGACGGATAAATGCTTTGCGAGCGAGAACTCCTGATGAATGACGGAGATTCCGTGCGCCTGCGCGGCGTGCGGGCTGTCGATTGGAAGGTGGCGACCGTCCAGCAGGATCTCGCCTTCGTCAGGCGTGTGCGCACCCGCCAGTATTTTCATGAGCGTCGATTTGCCCGCACCGTTTTCGCCCATCAGCGCGTGTACCTGACCGCCGTGCGCTTCCAGGCTGACGTTGCGCAGCGCCTGTACGCCACCGAAGTGCTTGCTGATGTTGCGCATGATCAAGTGGTTGCTCATCGTCTCCTCTGTAATCCTGTTTGCCATGGGCGGTGTTCATTGCTGCCCGTAAGTGAAAGCGTGTCATCTTGCGGCGATTGAGAATGGATGATGCATCATATATTCAAGATGGCCTGACTTAGATGGGTATTTCCCCTAGGCGCTGCGAAGCCATACGACCACGGTCGTTGTTGTTCAATAGAGATGCATCATATATCATTGGTTGGCGGGCTGTAGCGATGTGCAGTGCAGCGATGTGTAGTGCAAAAGAAGTCGCGCCCGTTCAATCGACCAGAAGCAGACACTGGAGACACCCTTGACATACGACTACATCGTGATCGGAGGCGGTTCGGCGGGCAGCGCCGTCACCGGCCGACTGATCGAAGCTGGCGCAAGCGTCCTGTTGCTGGAGGCGGGGCCGCGCGACAGGAATCCGCTCGTGCATATCCCCGCCGGTTTCACGAGACTGCTCTCGACGGATCTGCTGTATCACTACGAAACCGAGCCGCAGACAGGGCTCGACTCCCGGCCGCGCATCGTGCCGCAAGGCCGGGTGCTGGGCGGTGGCAGTTCCGTGAACGCGCTCATCTATATCCGGGGGCAACAAGAGGACTACGACGAATGGGCTCGCCTGGGCAACTCGGGATGGTCTTACGACGAGGTGTTGCCGTACTTCAGGCGCGCGGAGGACAACGAGCGGCTCGACGATCGGTATCACGGCGTCGGCGGGCCGCTTGGCGTGTCGGATCTTTCGCAACGCTGCGAATTGTCGACGGCGTTCGTGCGCGCCGCGCAGCAAGCCGGCATTCCTTTCACGCACGATTTCAACGGCGCGCGGCAGAATGGCGTCGGCTTCAATCAAATCACGACACGCGACAAGAAGCGTTGCAGCGCAGCCGTAGCTTATCTGCGCAACGCCGAGGCGAGCGGGCGTTTGACGATCCGTACCGGTGTGCGCGTGGACCGCATTTTGATCGAGGCGGGTCGCGCGATCGGTGTGGAATACGTCAGCAACGGCCAGCTCGTACGCGAGAAGGGCTGCAAGGAGGTGATCCTGTCGGCAGGAGCCGTGCAGTCGCCGCGTCTGCTGTTGCTTTCCGGAATCGGCGCGACGGAGGAACTCGCTCGGCACGGCATCGAGGCCGTGCAGGATCTGCCGGGTGTCGGTGCGAACCTGCAAGACCATATCGAATTTCCGGCGGTGTCCTACTGCACGGGAAACTACGGTTACTACGGCCAGGACAGCTTCACCAACACGCTGAAGAACGGGCTGCAATATTTGCTTTTCAAGAGCGGGCCCGTCACATCGAACGTGACCGAAGCCTGCGCGTTCGTCAACGTCGACGCGCCGCAAGAGCGTCCCAATATCCAGATGCACTTCGTGCCGATCGTGTTTCTGGACCTGGATCAGGACCACGTGAAGTCGGCAGGCGCGACAATCAATCCTTGCGTGCTTCGTCCGCAAAGCCGTGGCGAGATTCGTCTGCGCAGCGCGGATCCGGGCGCCGCGCTGTGGATCGATCCGAAGTACTTCCAGCATGCCGAGGATCGACGCCTCGCTGTAGCCGGCCTGAAAAAGGCGCGCGAGATTCTCGCGCAACCGGCTCTGCGCAGCTATACGAGCGAGGAGGCGCTGCCGGGCGCGGGCGTCGCGACCGACGCCGCGCTGATGGACTACATTCGCAAGCGCGCGAAAACCGTCTATCACCCGGTCGGCACGTGCAGGATGGGCGTGGACGAGCACGCGGTGGTGGATCCCGAATTGCGCGTGCGCGGCATCGATGGATTGCGCGTGATTGATGCATCGATCATGCCGAATCTCGTGTCGGGCAATACGAACGCCGCTTCCATCATGATCGGCGAGAAGGGCGCGGACTACGTGCTCGGCAAGACGACCCTGAGCGGCGCAGCACTTGACGCGGTGGTGTAGCGATGCTGGAAGATAGCGTGACGATCGGCACGAACAACACGACGGATACGATGGGCGCCTGGACCTGGCAGATCGCCGGCGCGCCTTCCGCGCTCGCATGGCGGCGTGCGGCGAGGCCGGTGCCGGGGCCCGGAGAAGTGCTCGTGCGCAACCGCGCCGCGGGTCTGAATCCCGTTGACTGGAAATTCATCGAATGGGGGTCGCCGGCATGGCGGCCGGACCACATACCAGGGGTTGACGGGGCGGGAGAGGTGGTCTCGGTAGGCGCGGGCATCCAACAGGAATGGCTCGGCGTGCGTGTGGCCTACCACCAGTCGCTCACGCGCGACGGCAGTTTCGCGGAGTACACCGCAGTGCCGGTCCGCGCACTGTTGCGCTTGCCGCCGGGCCTGAGTTTTGCCGAGGCGGCGGCGTTGCCGTGCCCCATGCTGACGGCGTGGCAAGCCACGCAGAAAGTGCCGCACCGGACCGGCCTCGAAGCACTGGTAACGGGTGCCGGTGGAGCGGTCGGCACGCTGTTGGTCCAGCTCGCAGTGCGGGCTCGCTGGCGAGTGTCGGTGATGTGCAACTCACGTCATTTCGAGCGCATGGCGCGTCTTGGCGCTTCGACGAGTCTGTTGCCGGACATCGGAAGCAGCGCCTTTTCATCGCATCGGCCGTTCGACGTCGTGTTTGACACGGTGAGCGGCCAGCATGCCGCCCGACTTGCGCGCTTCGTCGCCGTGAACGGCCATCTCGTCTGCATCCAGGACCGTCTGGAGACATCCCCGGTCGCACCGTTTACGACGGCCATCTCGTTGCATGAAGTGGCCCTGAATGCACTGCACACCCACGGCTCGGCCGCGCATTGGCGCACGCTGGTCGATGCGGGAGAGCGTCTGCTCACTGACGTGCTGCATCGCGCACTGGCGCCGCTGCCTATCGAGCCGATGCCGCTGTCGCGCTTGCCCGAAGCACTGGAATCGTTGAAAGCCCATACCGGGCACGGCCGGCCCGTCGCCGTAGTCGACTGAGCCCGCAGCCGGGTTATCGGCATCGGCACCGCCTGTTGCGGCGATGGAGCGTGATGTATCATGCATGAAAACATTTTTCGTCCCGTTATCAGAATGAAGCCACTCGCCCGTGTCGAAAAGAGCAATCTCTCGTCACGCATCTACGAAGAGATCCGCTCCCGATTAATGAACGGTCAGTACGCGCCTGGCGACCGACTGCGTATCAACGACCTTGCCGAAAAGCTCGGCACGAGCATCACGCCGGTGCGCGAAGCGATTTTCCGCCTGGTCAGTGAACAGGCCCTGGAAATGACTGCGGCAACCTCGATCGTGGTGCCGGTGCTCGACGCCGATACCGTTGCGGAGATTCAGCTCATGCGGCGGCTTCTCGAGGGTGCGGCGGCCGAACAGGCGGCGCAGCGCATTACCCCAAAGGAAATCCGCCATCTGAGCCTGACGCACGACGAGTTCATCGAGGCAGTTGCCGCGAGCCCTTCAGAGGCCGCGGAGCGCAATCGCGACTTCCATTTCGAATTGATGGCGGCAGCCAGGATGCCCACGCTCAGCGCAACCGTGGAAACCATGTGGGTCCGGATGGGGCCGCTGCTGCACACGTTTCATTCGCATCTGCCGCGGCGCGAGATATCGAATCGTTCGCACCCCCACTATCGCGTGCTGGCCGCGCTGCGCAAGGGTGATCCCGAGGGGGCATCGCGAGCGATCCAGGAAGATATCGAATGGGGCCAGCGCGTGCTGCTCGAATGGATGGCCGAGCGGGAGCATGGCGAAGTCGCCGCTACGTAAGTAGCCGATTACCCGATCCGATTGCGATGCTACCCCCACGCGGGTAGCACATGCGTGCGGCGGCGCATCGCCGCCGCCTATCCTCACTGCTTCATCATGCGATGCTGAATCCGCCGTCGATCGGAAGGACGACTCCCGTGATGTAGTCCGCGTCGGCCGAGCAAAGGAATTTCACGCCCCTGGCGACATCCGAAGGCTGCCCCCAGCGCCCGAGCGGCAGCCGTGCGCGAATTGAACCGCTGCGCTCGGGGTTGTTCAGCGCTCCCGCAGATAGTCGCGTTTCGATCCAGCCAGGCGCCACTGCATTGACGCGCACTCCGCGATCCGCGAACGCGGCGGCATGCGCGCGCGTCAAGCCAACGAGGCCGGCCTTGCTTGCCGTATAGGCAGGATTACGGGCCGAGCCGAAAAAGCTCCACATCGATGCGATATTGACGACGCAGCCGCGCACCGCGGACAGCTTGTCGAGCGCGACTTCGGTCGTGAGCTGGCAGGCGTTCAGATTGACGTCGACCACTTTTCGAAAGCCCGCTGAATCGAACTCCGCGCGGTCGTGGAGGATGATTCCGGCGGCGTTGACGAGCACGTGAATCTGCGCAAGATCGCCGAATGCGTCGCGAACTTCAGCGGCTGACGTCACGTCGACTCGTTTGAACGCGATCGCCGGATCGAGATCCTCGTCCGCGTCCTTTCCGACGGACACGGGGCGCAGACCCGCGCGCAAGAATTCTTCGGCGATCGCGCGACCGATTCCGGTGCCGCCCCCCGTTACTACAGCAACTTTCGTCATGGACTTTCCTCCTGTGAAAATAAAATATATGATGCATCATATTCCGGTATGCGGGCAGGCACAAGCGCCCGGGTCAATCGTGGCAGTGGAGGAGGAAAGCCACGGGCATTTCTCGATGCGATGCAGCAGATGCAGCAGATGCGGTGACGATGACGGCAAGGCTGAATCCCCTTTTTAAATTCAACAACTGGAGACTCGAATGACCAATGCGAAGCGGTTTTACATTGCGGGCAAATGGCAAGCGCCTGAGTCGAGCGCGCAGATCGAAGTGGAAAACCCGGCGGACGAGTCGATTATCGAGACGATTGCCGCTGCTTCCGCGTCGGACGTCGGTCGTGCGGTAGCGGCCGCAAAAGCTGCGTTCGGCGAATTTTCGCGGACTACCGTCGAGCAGCGGGAGCGATGGCTCGTCAAACTGCTGTCGATCTACAACCGGCGCTACGACGAGATGGCGCGCGTCATCTCGCTAGAGATGGGCGCGCCCATCGATTTCGCTGTAGCGGCACAGGCCCGCACGGGGCAAGGGCACATTGAGGCCGGGATCCATGCCCTTCGGACGTTTCGCTTCCAGCACGCAGTCTCCGGCGGGACTGTGGTTCGCGAACCCATTGGCGTGTGCGCATTGATTACACCGTGGAACTGGCCCATCAACCAGATCGCGTGCAAGGTGGTGCCCGCCATCGCAACCGGGTGCACGATGGTGCTCAAGCCGAGCGAGGTCACGCCGCTGAGCGCGCTGTTGTGGGCCGAAATGATCGATGAACTCGATTTGCCGCCCGGCGTGTTCAACATGATCAACGGCGACGGTGCGACTGCGGGCGCGGCGCTTGTGGCGCATCCTGACATCGACATGATTTCGTTTACGGGTTCGACCCGCGCAGGCAGCACGATCGGCGCGGTGGGTGCGCAAATGATCAAACGGGTAGCCCAAGAGCTGGGCGGCAAATCGCCGAACATCATTCTCGAAGGCGCGGATTTGCGTCCGGCCGTGGAGAGAGGCGTGCGTCATTGCATGGCTAATAGCGGACAGTCTTGCAACGCACCCACACGTATGCTCGTGCCCGAGAGCGAATACGCGGCGGCTGTCGAAATCGCTCGTGAGGTGACCAACAGCATTCAGGTCGGTCGTCCTGAGCAGCACGGCGGCCATATCGGCCCTGTTGCGTCGCACGCTCAGTTCGAAAAGGTCCGTGCTCTCATCCGGGCGGGGATCGATGAAGGCGCTACGCTCGTCGCCGGCGGGCCGGATGCGCCGGCTGGTCTCGAGCTCGGCTACTATGTCAAACCGACGCTGTTCGCTGATGTGCATAACGATATGCGTATCGCGCGCGAGGAAATCTTCGGCCCCGTTTTGACGATGATCCCGTATCGGAGTCTCGACGAAGCCATCTCCATTGCGAATGACACGCCGTACGGACTTGCGGCATATCTGCAGGGCAATGCGGAATTGGCACGATCCGTAGCAAGCGAACTGCGTGCCGGTATGGTGAGTCTCAACGGCGCCGATCAGTCTTTCGATGCGCCGTTTGGCGGCTATAAGCAGTCGGGGAACGGGCGCGAGTGGGGGGCGTTCGGTTTCGAGGATTACCTGGAAACGAAGGTCATCAACGCGGCCGGATGAAATGCCAGGTCGATGCTCGTGAACGTGTGAGGACGAGGTTCAGCCAGCCTGGCTATATTGAGATTCGTGGAGCTCCGGAATGATATTGATGATGCCGGGCGTCCGTATGCGGAGATGCCCGCGCATAGCGGTGATACGCGTCAGCGGAACCTGTCTGCATTTTTGTGGGCGAGGCGGTTGAACAGCGCGTTATCCACGCGCCTGCATAAATCGCTCTCCGAACAGGATAGCAAACTGATTCATCGCTGATTTCCAGTCGAACGCAGCGCGTACGGTCTTGGCCAGCACGTTGCGCAACGCCAGCCAGAGCAGTTTGATCGCGGCCTCATCATTCGGGAAGTGACCACGGGTCTTGATGATCTTGCGCAACTGCATGTTCAAACTTTCTATGGCGTTCGTAACCGGCATGATATAGCCGGTGCCTCGCGTTTCCGCGCCGAGTGGTTTGAGCGTATGGTGTGACCATCCGGGACAGGGGCACTGGGGAGCACTTCGGGTGGGCAGGCCGTTGTTACACGATGAGCCGCGAGCTCGTGTTAGTAGTTGGCCGCCCCTGCGACCCGCCCGGTTGCGCTGTGAGCGCGAATCCGTAGTTGTCGTGCTGTCCCACCGGCTCCCAACAGTGATCTGATACGGGAGACGGTTATGCGAATCGTGGGGTTTGACGTCTCGCGCTCAGTGGCCGAGATCGCGTACCTGGAGGATGGCACGCTGCATGCAGGCGGCCGCACCGGGTTGCGACGCGACGAACTGGAGCGTTTTGCCGAGAAGCTGCGCGCCACCGATCATGTGGTGCTCGAAGCAACCGGCAACACTGCCGCCATCGTCAACGTGCTTCGTCGGCACGTCGCGCGCGTGGCGATTGCCAATCCGCTGCAAGTTCGGCTGATCGCGGAGGCTCGCGTCAAGACGGACAAGATCGAGGCAGCCGTACTGGCACAGCTGTATGCAAGCGGCTTTCTGCCGGAAGTATGGATGCCGGACGAGCACACGCTGGCGTTGCGCCGACAGATCTCGCGTCGTTCACAGCTGGTGCGGCAGCGCACGCGGCTGAAGAACGAGATTCATGCGGTTCTGGCCGCGCATCTGATCGAGCGATGCCCCGCCACCGATCTGTTTGGCAAGAAGGGGCGTGCCTGGCTCGGCGTTCAACCGCTTCCGTTGGACGAGCGACTCGGTGTTGAGCAGCGGCTGCGCGAACTGGACCGCCTCGGTGAGGATCTGCGCGAGGTGGAGCAAGCACTCGCGCAAGCGACCATCGACGACGCGCGATTGCGCGTGATGCTGACGATCACCGGCGTCAACACCACGGTGGCGATCGGGCTGCTATCTGCCATTGGCGACATCGAGCGGTTTCCGAATCCGGAGAAGCTGGTGAGCTACTTCGGGCTCAATCCGTCGGTCTATCAGTCCGGCCCGACACCGGCCAGGCACGGCCACATCACCAAGCGCGGGCGCTCTTACGCACGGGCGATGCTGGTCGAGGCTGCCTGGGGCGCCACGCAGGCGCCTGGGCCGCTGCGCGCCTTCTTCCTACGCGTGCGCGATCGCCGCGGCCAGCAAATTGCTGTCGTCGCGACCGCTCGCAAACTCGCAGTGATCGTATGGTATGTGCTGACACGCGACGAGCCGTTCGCGTGGGACCGTCCCGCGTTGACCGCACACAAGTTACGTGCGCTGGAACTGCAGGCTGGAATGCCGGCGCAGCATGGCTCGCGCAAAGGTCCGGCTGCCGCCTACAGTCTGAAGAGTGTCCGTCAGCAGGAACGAGCCGTGGCTGAGCAGTCTGAGCGAACCTATCAAAGACTGTTTAACCGGTGGAAGCAGTCGCGCCCCAAATCAGACAGCGCGCCGATACGGTGGCCGGAAGCGCGGACATAGCGAACGAGCGAAGTACGGCGTGGGGGCTTGTGTATTTCATCCGTGGTGTAGACGACCCGTCGGATCTCCGGCGGGAACACGTAGAACGGCACGACGTGCTCCCACGCGCGTTGCCACGACTGCACGATCGTCGGGTACTTCGCCCCCCAAGGTCCGTCGGCGAAGTCTTGCAGCGCTTGCCTTGCCGCCTCTTCGCTGGCAGCCGCGTAGATCGGGCGCAGCGCAGTGGCGAGTACCTTACGGTCCTTGTAGCTGGCGTATTCGAGGCTGTTGCGGATCAGATGCACGATGCAGGTCTGAACGGTGGTCCGCGGATAGGCTGCGCTGATCGCCTCGGTCAGTCCTTTCAGGCCATCGGCCACGGCGATCAGGATGTCCTGGCAGCCGCGCGTCTTGAGTTCGTTGAGCACCTTGAGCCAGAACTTGGCGCCCTCGGTCTGCTCGATCCAGAGGCCCAGCACGTCGCGCTGGCCATCGGCCTGGATGCCCAAGGCCAGATAGACGGCCTTGTTGCTGACCACGCCGTCGTCGCGGATCTTGACCCGCAGCGCGTCGAAGAACACGACCGGATACATCGCCTCGAGCGGGCGGCTCTGCCAGCTCAGCGCTTCGGCCATCACCTCGTCGGTGACCGAACTGATGAAGTCGGGCGACACTTCGGTGCCGTATTGCTCGGCCAGAAACCCTTGAATCTCGCGCACGCTCATGCCATGCGCGTACATCGCAATGATGCGTTCGTCGAAGCCGGTGAAGCGGCGCTCGTGCTTGGGAATCAGGATCGGCTCGAAGCTGCCGTCACGGTCACGAGGGACTTCGACACGAACCGGGCCGCGATCCGTGATGACCGTCTTGCCGCTGGCGCCGTTGCGCTCGTTGGCTTGTCCGGGCGGCTTGGACTGGGCCGACGGGTAGCCCAGATGTAGATTCATTTCGGCGCCCATCGCGCGTTCGATGACCGCTTAGTTGAACGCCAGCATCAGATCCTGAACCTCGGTCGGCGTCATCGGCCCCTTGACCAGTTGGTCCAGCAGTTCTTTGGGCAACTCAGGCAGCGGCCCGCGGGCCGCTGCCTGAGAGGCTACTGTTCTCCGTTTCTTCTTCATTGGCATATCCATGACTTTTACCTCTCATGATATGCCCCGCCCACAAAATGACGGATAGGTCCACTGGAATTGTCGGTCTATGACCTCACCAAAGGGCGTATCAATTTCCGGCACAAAGACGAACGGGCTTCGCCCGGTGTGCCTCGAAACAGATTTGTTCGACGCTAACCATGTAGCGCCGATACAGGATTGATTGCGCTCCTCTACGCAATTCGTAGCCATCAATCACCGGGAGTTCATCATGAGTATGCGTACCTATCGCGGATTCGAAATATATCCGCTGATTTATCCTCACTTTCACACAGGCGCTGGCCGTACTCACAACTACGAAGCCGGTTTCGACGCGGCGGTCAAGGTTTGCCTGCGTGGCACTAACACCACGCTGACCCGGAGCCAGACCTTCAAGCTTGTCGACGGTTCGCCGTTTGCCAGTGCCGGTGACGCACGCCGGGCTTCGCAACGTTACGCAGAAGACATCATCGATCAGAACCGAGGCGAACATTGGATGTTCGACGCAGTTCTTTGATACGGCTCTCTGTTGAACAGCAATGCATGGGAGCGCGCGTCAATCGGAGACGTGCGTCCCGATCCGAAATTGCGCGAGCCGACGCCATGCTGCCGGTCAACGGGAAACTCGCGTCGTAAGCCGACATTCCTTTCTGTCCCGTGCTCTCAAGGCAGATCAACGGACGAGCGGCCGCATTGTGCGACTGGCGCGCTACGCGCTGATGGACGTCGCGTTGCCGATCGACGTTGCGTAACGACCAGGCCGCCGACGCAGATTCAATCGATGCCTTGCGCCTTTTCGTGCCCCTGGATTTGCTCTTCGAGCAATCTGCGTGCGAGCGTTCGTGCGGCGTCACGCGCCTCCACGTCCGATGCAAAATCCCCTTCGGTATCGTGTTGATCAGAGGTGCCGGGATCCTCTCCGATGCGGTGCAAGTGGACGATTCCGCGATAGCGCCCAGACGTGGTCTGCATCACGCGAAGGCGTGCCACGTGCGTGTGGGTCGTACACACTTCATCATCCATGATGCCTTCCTTGCCAAGACCCCTGGCGAGACAACGACATGGCAGACTTCACCCGCCCGCCTGCATCCGTGTGTTTGGCTCCCGGTAAACTTCGGCAAGGCGGGGTTTATCGCCGCCAGCGCCGAGAGGTCAATGTTTGCGATGCATCCACCCCAAGTGATGGGAGTCCAGCCACTGAACGACTTCCATACTTGAATGTTCGCTCTGGTAACGGCGCGCCAACGCGACTGCAACCACCGCGACCACCGCAAGACCAACCACCCAACCAATCATCGACTGAGTCATGACAGCCTCCTTGTGAATGTGGAATGCAGCCATGACTGAATTCTAGGCGTCTTGGCGGAAGGATTCACAAGTCCTGCGCCACGCCGCGCGGACGAACCGCCTCCACATGCACGATCCTGGGGAAGGTACGCTCGACCTCCACCTGATCGGTCGCGCCCCATATCCAAGGATCTGGGGCGCAGGCCTTAGCTGTGACTGATGAGGTGGACAGGTTTCGGTCGGGATGTCGTGCAGATTTGATCCACGGCATTCACCGCTCGGTTCCAACGGAATGCGCGAACGGAGGCAAGCGATGCTTCCAAGGACAACTTTTCTGAGAATTTCCGTGCCCAAGGACACCTTTTCTGAGACGGTGAGCATGTGATCGTCTCAGAAAAGATGTCCAAGTCATTGATTTGTATAGGGTGCCAAAGACATCTTTTCTGCGAGCCCACATTGTTGTTGGTTCTCAGAAAAGATGTCCGCGGTCTCAATATGTTGTCTTTGAATAAAAAATGATTTTCTCGGTGTCGTGCGTTTAAAAATTCGATGATATATGCGGCATATTTGATGCATGCGCAATCCATGATCGCGTTGGTGTTCGGGCTATATGTCGAATATGGAGTAAGTGAATATTCACTATCGAATGACATACCGATCAGGATGGAAGAGTGCTGCGGCGATCGATATGAGGGAAAGAGCTGCGCTCGCCGAAAGGATGGGGCCGTCGGAGATTCTCGACGTCTAGTCGTGTAACAGTTTGCGTGGATTTCTGTGAATTCTATTGATCCGTTCGACGTTGCGATCAGCTGCATCGTGATCGTTGGGTGGTAAGAGCCGCTGATCGATCCAGCCACTTTGCAAAGTCTGTTTCGTGACAAACGCACTGATCTACTGTCGGCGCGTTACGCTACAGTGGATGCTGGACTGGCAACGGCTTAGTCTGTTGCGAGATGCGTTTACGTCGTCACATGATACAAACATATGAAGCTTAACGGGGGAGCAAGGGAATGGACGTTGATGTTGATTTTTATGGGAAGAATGAGATTTACAGGAGCTGGGCCGACAATCGCATCAACTTTGGTCTCGCAACCGAAGCTAATGAAGGGCGTGGATTCAGGCCACCCCAGCGAGCGGCAGTCCTTGCCGTTCTATCGCATCTCGACATGGAACCCACTAAACCAGCAACAGTCGTCATGCCCACTGGAACTGGCAAGACTGATACGATATTCGCTCTTGTCTTAGCTGGGTTGTTCAAGCGAACACTGTTGGTGGTTCCGTCCGACGCACTGCGAACGCAGATGAGCGAGAGGCTGCGGTCGCTTCAGACGCTCAGGACCATCGGGGCTGTGTCGGACAGCGTGCGATCACCGGCTGTCCATGTAGCCGAAGGATCAGACAGGGCCTCGGATACAGCCGCAATTGAGAACGCCAACGTGACGGTTGCAACGCCGGCAACACTAGCCACGCTGGATACAAATACATTAGAAAGCGTTCTGGCGCTATATACCCACATCGTATTCGATGAAGCTCATCACGTAGCGGCTGCAACTTGGGATCGAATCCGGACCGGTGCCGAAGGTAGGCCCATGCTTTACTTCACTGCTACGCCATTCCGTCTCGACGAACAACGCTTGGGCAGCAAGATCGTGTTCAACTACACCTTGCGGCAGGCCCAGCGAGATGGCTACTTTCAACAAATTGAATTTCATCATGTACGCGAGTACCGCGACGAACTGGCGGATGAGGCCATCGCCGAGAAAGCGCTGGAGCTACTGCAAAAGGACCTTGCGGACGGGTTCGACCATATCCTGATGGCCCGATGCTCATCGATTGCGAAAGCCAAGACTATTGCAGCCATCTACGAGCGCCTCTCGGAAGGAACCGAACTCAATCCGGTGCTCCTGCATAGTCGAACTGGCGATCGCCGTGAGACGTTGAGCACAGTCCTTGAACGTCGGAGCCGGGTCGTAATCTGCGTGAACATGCTGGGGGAAGGTTTCGACCTACCTCAACTGAAACTGGCCGCGATTCACGACCAACATCGTAGCCCTGCGGTGACGCTTCAGTTCATCGGACGGTTGACTCGTGTGTCATCCAAGCTTGGTCCCGCCAAGTTTGTTGCGAATATTGCCAACCAAAGAATTGAGGGGGAGATGCAAGGGCTCTACGAGTCAGACGCCGATTGGGGCATGGTTATTCGCGAAGTCAGCGAGAACAAGATCCGCCGGGAGGTTGAGCGGCAGGAATTCGAGGCTAAGTTTGAGGGCAATGACGATGCCGAAAAGATCGTAGCTCTCAATCCTCGGCCACACACTAGTGCTGTCGCTTACCGAGTCGATCGATCCGGGTGGCGACCTGCCAATGTAAGCATGCTTCGCGGTCGAGGCGAGTCACTGGAGTTGGAGTCAGTCAGCGATGATGAGCGCATCGTGATGGCTGTCACAAAGGAGAGCATTCCGGTCGACTGGGCCAAGAGCGCTTCGGTAATGACAACCAGTTGGCAGCTTTATCTTGCATACTACAGGCCGTCGGACAGGACTTTGTTTGCTACTTGCACCGGTGACGAGATTCAACTCGGGCGATTCGTGAAGCTAATCGCGCCTTCGGCTTCTCGCATCCGAGATGAGGCAGTCTTCCGGATTTTGAGTGGCATCGATCTACTGAAGTTGCAGAACGTTGGCCTGATCAGAGGGGGGCGTGAGGTTCGCTTTACCATGCATGTTGGCCATGATGTAAACACGGTCATGGCCGATCTAGAGAATGGAACGTCGGCCAAGTCCAACATCTTCGCCGTAGGGCACTCCGAGGGCGAGCGAACATCAGCGGGATGTTCCGCCAAAGGAAAGCTTTGGAAGATGGACTCTACTGCAGTGGATGAGTGGATCAGCTGGTGTGACGAGGTAGCCGTCAAAATCAACGATGAGAACATCGATACGACAGACATCCTGAAAAATGTACTTCGCTCCGACAGGATCAAGGATGCTTGGCCACAAGGACTGTTTTTCGCAGACTGGCCAGATCAACTGTTTATCGACACGGAGACAAAGTGTGTGGTCACTGTGGAGTCGGAGTCTTATGCAATAACGGATCTGGTCTTGGGGCCGCCATCCATCGAGTCGGCCACGACGCTTGCAGTGCCGTTGATCGCCGCACGCGATGGCGAGTCGGAGCGGGAGCTATTGAAGATCAGGATCCATCTGCGCGGCGATTCTTATTCCTACTCCGCGCCAGGTGCTCGCTTCACAGTTGGCAGTAGAGAGTGTGCGCTTGCGGAGTACCTCGACCGTGATCGACTGAGACTACTGAATGTCGATGGCTCCATCGTGATCGGCAACTACCGGGTCTACTCCCCGACGAGCCTAAATGTTCGATTACCCCAAGAGCTGATGCAGAGTTGGTCATGGGACGGGGTTGATATCAGTCGAGAATCTATGGCAGATCGAAGCGATCTTGCGAGCGTACAGGGCTATACGTTCAGCAAGATCGAAGACGATTACGACATCATTTTCGATGACGATGGCGCTGGCGAGGTCGCGGATCTGGTTGCAGTGCGTGTACGGCAACACTGGATTGAGGTTGACCTCTACCACTGCAAGTATTGCAAGTCTGGGCAAATGCCTGGCGCTCGGGTTGACGACGTATACGTCGTGACCGGCCAAGCAAGCCGGTCAGTGAAGTGGCATACACGAGGGCCAGCGTTGTTCCAGCGTCTGCTAGATCGTTATAGCAAATCCCAAAGCAAGGGGCGAGATCGCATCCTCAAGGGTTCACCCGAGGGAATAGACGTATTGCGAAAGAAGGCGAGGGACATGGAAGTTCGACTGGGTTTCATCGTGGTACAGCCTGCAATTTCTGCAGGGGGCAACCTAAATGAGG
>NZ_CAJPGY010000062.1:0-35254 GCF_905339915.1 Burkholderia sp. BCC1985 | reverse complement strand
CGTTGGCGTTGGCGTTGGCGTTGGCGTGGGCGTTGGCGTTGGCGTTGGCGTTGGCGTTGGCGTTGGCGTTGGCGACAGCGATGGTGATGGCGACGGCAACGACGTAGCCCCCAGCGCTTGCGTGCCCGTAAACGGACACACCGATGTCCTGACAGCCGGCGCGCTTGCATCCCCCCCGGCCTGCCCCGCGGACACCCGCTCGCGCAAGCGCGGCTTCGCGATCAACCGGATCCCGTCGCGCGGACGCAGCGAGATCGTCGCGCCGGTGTCGAGCGAATGACCGGGCACCGCGCTCAGGTCGACGTGCTGCGCCACCACCGCGATCAGCACGCGCATCTGCAGCAACGCGGTCTGGTAGCCGATGCATTTGCGCATCCCGCCGCCGAACGGAAAGTACGCGTACTTGTGGCGCTCCGGCGCATGCGATCCGAAGTTCTCCGGATCGAACGCGTCGGGGTTCGCCCACAGCGCCGGATGACGATGCGTGACGTACGGCGACATGAACACCGACGAGCCAGCCGGCACGTGATAGCCGCCGATCTCGTCGTCGTCGACCAGATCGCGCGTGAAGCCCCAGATCGGCGGGTACAGGCGCAGGATCTCGTCGACGGTCTGCGCGAGGTACGGCAGGCGTTCGAGATCGGCCGCATCGGGCGCGCGGCCGCCGAGCACCGCATCGAGCTCCTCGCGCAAGCGGCGCAACACCTGCGGATGCTGCGCGAGCGCATAGAGCCCCCACGCCATCCCGCTGCCGGTGGTTTCGTGGCCGGCGAGAAACACCGTCATCACCTCGTCGTGCACCTCGCGCTCGGTCAGCGGCGCGCCCGTGTCCGGGTCGCGCGCGGCGAGCAGCAGCGAGATCACGTCGCTCGTGTCGCAGCGCCCCGCACGATGCTCGGCGACGATCGCGTCCACGATCGTGTCGATCCCGCGGCGTGCGTGCGCGATCCGGCGATTGAACGGCGTCGGCATCCAGCGCGGCACGAAATCGTTCAGGTTGCCCTGCGGCATCATCGCCGCGATGCCGAAGCGCACGGCCGGCCCGACGTCGTCCGCATGCCGCGAGATGTCCGCGTTGAACAGCATCAGCCCGAGCATGCGCAGGCTCACCCGCATCATTTCCTCGACGGCGTCGAACGGCGCATGCGCCGGCCGCTTCAGCCACGCCTCGACGAGCGCGAGCGCCGCAGCGCCGACCGCGGCCGTGTGCGACTCGACCTGCCTGCGGTGAAACAGCGGCTGCACCACGCGGCGGTGACGCCGCCAGAACTCGCCGTCGGTCGTCAGCAGGCCGTCGCCGAAGAACATCTTGAAGTTGTCGTAGAAGCGGCCGCGCACGTAGTTGCGATGGTTGTCCTGCAGCACGTGCTGCACGCCGTCGGGATGCGCGAGCGCGTGCGTGAGGAACGGGCCGAGACGGTTGCGCGCGATGTCGCCGTACTGCTGCTGCAGCTTCAGCAGCATCGTGACGGGATTGCGCTTGTACGCCGCGAGGTTGCCCATCACTACGCTGCCGCGCGGGCCGGGCGCGAGTCGCTTCATGCTCATGCGGACACCTGTTCGGAAGGCGCGCGCCCGGCCAGTTGCGCGTCGATCTCGCCGCGCGCGGCGAACGCGCCGGTCACGCGATGCACGTAGCCGATCACGATGCCCGTCACGTCGCGCATCTGCATCAGGATCCTGCCGTCCGGGCGCACCGCGACGAACCGGTTGCCGCTGCTCGCCGGCCCTTCCAGCGCGAACGCGCGCGGGCTCACGCGCAGCGCGATCGACGCGTGGCGCCTCGCCAGCTCGCAGTCGTTGCCGGCTTCGTAGATATCGATGCGGCCGATCGACATCGGCGCCGCGAGCGGAATGTAGTCGCCCGCGACGTGATCGAGCGCGGCCACGCGCGCGAGCCCGTCGAGCAGGATGCTCGGCACCACGAAGCGCGAGAACACCGGGTCGCCGTCCGGCACGTTCAGCCGGAAGCGCGCCTGCTTGCCCGCGTCGCTCATGCCGGTGTCGGTCGTCGACACGAACATGCCGGTCAGCCGCACCGGCGCCGCGTCGAAGTGATACGGATCGGCGACGGGCGTGAACGTCGCCATGGCCGGTTCGTGCCACACCGGCGCCGGCGCGTAGGCGTCGGCCAGGCGCACGGTGATCTCGAAGTGCGGCTTGTCGCGCACGAGCACCTGCCCGCCCGGCGCCAGCACGTCGCCGGAAATCCGCACGCGCACGTGCACCGCGTCGCCGTCGCGCGACGCGATCCACGCGTGGATGCGCTTCACGCTCGGCCGCTTCGCGTCGTACACACGCAGGAAGTGCAGGAATGCCGCGTCCGCGAAGCCGACGACCTTGAGCCCCGGCACGAGCCGCAGCGCGGCCTCGGCGGCCACTTCGGGCACGAAGGTTCCCGGCAGCGTCGGAAAGCCGTTGACGACGTGATGCTGCAGGTACGCGTCGCGCTCGAGGTCGAACACGCGCTCGAACGTCACGCTGTCGTCGGTCCGCGCGCGTTCCGCGCCGAGATAGAAATCGGGATCGCGCGACGCGGCGACGGCGGCCGGCGCGCCTTCGTCGAGGTCGAAGTAACCGGGCAGGTGCGTTTCGATCGCACGCCGCTCGGCGTCGCCGAGATGCACGGACATCGCCGCGCGCTCGCCGAGCCCGAGTTCGCGCATGAAGTGATGCTGCCCCTCCGCGGTGCGCATGCTCGTGAACAGTCCGCTCTTCTCGAGAAACGCACGCGTGACCGGGTTCGCGCCGAGCCCGACCGAGCGCCACAGCGTCCAGCCGATCGTGAATTCGTCGTGACCGAGCGCCGCGCGGTGATACGACGCCTGCGTGTTCAGGAAGTCGTTGCCCGACGCGTAGTCGGTTTCGCCCGCCTGCCCGGTCAGCCCGATGAACGAGCCGAAGTTGCACCACAGGCGCGGCTGCCGCGCGCCGAACGCGCGGCGCAGGTTCCAGTAGCCGCGTACCTTGATGTCGCGCACCGCGACGAAATCGTCCAGTGACTTCACGCGCACCGAGGCCGAACGGTTCAGTCCGGCCGCGTTGACCAGCAGGTCGACGCGCGGCTCGCGCGCGAGAATCGTGTCGATGGCCGCCTTCACGCTGTCGGGGTCGAGCACGTCGGCGCGCAAGTAGGTCACGCGGTGCGCGCCGCAGAACGCGCGCATCGCCTCGATGTTCATGCAGGCCGTGCGCGCGTCGGCACGCCGCTCGAAGGCGCGGATGATCTCGGGCAACGACCGTTGCGGATGCAGCGCCTTCTGCTGGCGGATGTAGTCCGGACGGCTCTTCGCGAACGTTTCGTCATCCATAGCGAGCAGTTCCGCGTCGATCGCGTCCAGCGCGCTGCTGCCGATCAGGTACAGCGTCGGGCGCACCTGCGCGGCGAGCGTCTTCATCAGCTCGCCGGTGATCCCGCGCGCACCGCCGACCGCGACCACGACCGAATCCTGGCCGAGCGACAGCCGTTCGTCCGCGCGCAGTTCACCCGCGTCCGCGATCACGCGCGGCGTGCGGCGCCGTCCGGCGCCCAGCGCGACGACCGGCAGCCAGTGACGGGCGCCGCTTTCCCGCTCCGCGTCGCGCAGCGCGTCCGCCAGCGCGCGCGTATCGGTCAGCACGGCAACCGGGCGCGCTTCCGGCATCTCGATCGCCAGCGCCTTCACGAGGCCCGTGAACAGGCCGGCATCCGGATGCGGTACGTCGCCCGCGAGCGCGTCGAGCAGCAATACGATCAAGCTGCCGTCGCGCTCGAGTGCCGCATGGCAGCGCTTGATCGCGAGAAACGCCAGCTCGTGCAGCGCGAGCCGCGCAGACGCAGCCGGCGCTGCGGCACCCGGTGCGAGCGTGCCGGCGTCGAGCGACGTGAGCACGCGCACGTGGCCGATGTCGTCGGGCAGGAAATCGAGCGCCGCCGCATCGATCCGCTCGATCCAGTGCCAGCCCGGCCGGTGCGTGGCGAACGGCCGCGTCGACAGCACCACGCAGCCGGGGCCCTCATCGGCGTGTGCGGCCTGTGCGGCCAGCGCGTCCGGCATGTCGGTCACGATCACGCAGCGCGGCGCGATGAACGGCGTCGACCGGCCCGCGGGCCGCCACGGCGCGTCGCGCCATTCGATCCGGTAACGCGCGACGCCGAGCGGCTCGCCGTCGGCCGCGACGCCGGTCCGGCGCAGCGGGCCGGGTATCAGGGTGCCGGGTTCAACGGGTGCGGTCGCCGCGGTTGTCGATGCGGCCGGTTGCGCGGTCGCGGCGGCCGGTGCCGTCGCATGGGCGGGCGGCACAAGCAGCGCGTCGCGATGCGGCTCGTGCGGCGTGGTCCCGTGCGGGCCGGCCGGCTCGCATGCAACATGCAGCGCGTAGCGCGCGCGGTCGCCGCCGCCGTCACGCGTGAGCGTCGTGCCGGCATCGCGCGCGACGATTGCGCGCAGCACGTCGATCGCCGAGTCGGCCCCCGCATACGTGACCGCGCGGCCCGTCGCATCGCACGGCGCAGCCGGTTCGACAGCAGCCCTCGCGTCGCCGCCGCCCACTACCGCGAGCACCGGCAGCCCTTCGGCCTGCGCACGCCGCACCGTCGTGACGGCGAACAGCACGATGCCCTCCGCGAGCGGCAGCCCGAACGCGGGCCGCACCTCTTCCGCCGAGTTGCCGTTGATGCCGCCGACGATCGCCATGTCGAGTTCGCCGCTGCACAGGAAACGCTCGGCCGCCTCGAATGCCGCGAGCGTCGACGCGTGGCCCGCATCGACCGTCATGTTCATTCCGTGCAGGTCGTGATAGTTCGCGACGCGCGCCGGGATCACGTTCGGCATCATTCCCGGAAACGAATTCTCGGTCGTCGGCGCGACGAGTTGCTTCGTCGCCTCGCGCAAGCCGTCCAGCACGCGTTCGGTCGCCGCGCGTTCGTCCGGCCCCGTCGCGTCGAGCACCGCGGCCGCGATGTCGTCGAGATAGCAGCGGCTCGCGTAGAGCGCCGCATTGCGCGTGGGCCCCATGTGCCCCATCACGAGTCCGATCGTGTCCGCATGCGCGTGCCAGAACGTGCCGAGGCGTTCGCGCAGGTCGTGCGCGGCGTCGAGCGCCATCAGCTGGCAGCGATCGAGCGCGCGCAGCACCGCCGGCGGCATCTTCACGCGCGCGAAGCTCGGCAGCGGGTAGCCGGTTCCGAAGCTCGCGTCGGGCGCACGGCCTTCGCCGCGCAGCCACGCGGCGACCTGGGCGTCGCCGTCGAGGCCCGGAAACTTTGCGGACCAGCCGACGATCGCGAGCGGCTCGCGCGCGAACCGCCCGCTCGCCTCGCCGGCAGGTAGATCCGCGCGGTATTCCGACACGATCAGGTGACCGTTCGTGCCGCCGAAGCCGAACCCGGACACCGCCGCGACGCGCGCCGATTCACGCCGGACCGGCCACGATACCGGCGCCACCGGAATCCGCAGGTTCGTGCCGGCGATGTCGAACTCAGGCGGCGGCTCGCTGAAGCGGTGCTGCGGCGGGATCACCTGATGCCGCAACCCGAGCAGCACCTGGATCACCGACACGACGCCGGCCGCCCACCCCGTATGCCCGACCAGCGACTTGTTCGACGTCACCTGCACCGGACGGTCGCGCCGGATCGCGTCGCGCAGGCTCTGGAATTCCGCGAGATCGCCGGCCGGCGTGCCCGTTGCATGCGCAACGACCCAGTCGACGTCGGCCGGCACCGTCGCGGTGCGCGCATACGCGCGGTCGATCGCGATGCGCTGGCCGGCCGAATTCGGCGCGTAGATCGCCTTGCCCTTGCCGTCGGACGACGAGCCGAACGATTTCAGCACGCCGAGGATGCGGTCGCCGTCCGCACGCGCCCGCGCGACGCGCTTCAGGATCACGACGCCCGCGCCGTCCGCGAACAGCACGCCGTCGCAGTCGCGATCGAGCGGCCGCACCTCGCCGCTGCGCGACAGCCCGTGCAGCTTCGAGAACAGGACCGAGCCGCGCGGCGCGAGCGCGAAAGCGCCGCCGCACGCAACCACGTCCTGCTTGCCGAGCAGCAGCGCCTTGATTCCGAGATCGATCGAATACAGCGACGACGAACACGCGGTGTCGACCATCATGCATTGCGCGTCGTCCGGCAGCACGCCCTGCATCGCGTTCAGGCCGACCCGGTGCGGGAAGAACGACGCGAGATCGCCGGCGCCGCGCGCATAACGCGCGCTCAGCACCGCATCGATCGCGGCCACGCGCCGCTCGCGCTCGGCCGCGTCCACGCCCGCCTCGATCAGCACCGCGTTCAGGCGTTCGCGCGCGGCGGCCAGCACCATCCCCTCCTCGAGATGCTGGCTGCCGTCCGCCGTGTAGCCGACGAGGAACGCCACGCGATCGGCGTCACGCAGCGTCACGCCGTCGAGCGACTGGCACAGCGCGTGACGCAGCCACAGCGTCGTCAGCTCGTGCGGCGCGGTGCCCGCGTCGAGTTCGGCGCGCACCGTCGGGCACGGCTCGAACTGCTCGATGAAGACCGAGCGCGACTGATAGCTCTTGTCCTCGGCCGACGTGTCGGGCGAATAGAACGAGCGGTAATCCCAGCGATCCGGCGGCACGTTGCCGAACAGTTCGGGCCCGTCGAGCAGCGCGCGCCAGAACGCATCGGGGTCGCTCGCGCCGGGCAACGCGAGACCCATGCCGACCACGGCGATGTCGTCGCTGTCCGGCGCGTCGTCCGGCGGCGCGGCGGGACCATCGGCCCGCTGCGCGTTCACGGAGACGGGCGGCGCCGCGGCCGGCGCCGCCTCGCCCGCGCCCTCGGCACGCGCCGCGCCCGCCCATTCCGCGCGCGGCGACAACCCTTCGCTGCACAGCGACAGCCCGCCGTCCGCGACGACCACCTGCCCGGTGATCCAGCGCGCCGCATCCGACGCGAGAAACACGACGAGATCGGCGAGGTCCTCCGCGCGTGCGAGCCGCTTCAGCGGCGTCGCGGCGATGCTCGAGCGCTTCGTGTTCTCCGGGTCCGGAAACTGCGCGGCGACGTCGCCGTCGATCAGCGTCGACGACGCGCCGTTCACGCGAATGTCGCGCCCCGCGTACTCGACCGCGAGATAGCGCGTCAGCGATTCGAGCGCCGCCTTCGCGGTGCCGACGACCAGATAGTTCGCCGGCACGAGCGTCGCGCCCACCGACGACACGTTGACGATCGCGCCGCCGCCCGAGCGCGCCATCAACGCCGCGGCGCGGCGCGCGCACCAGAACGCGCCCTTCAGGTTGGTGTCGAGCGCGCGATCGAAATGCTCGGCGCCGATCTCGTCGACGCCGAGCAGCGCGCCGGACGCCGCGTTGTTGACGAGCACGTCGAGCCGGCCGTAGCGCCGTTCGATCTCGTCGAACATCCGGTCGACCTGCGCCTGCTGCGCGACCGACGCACGGATCACGTCGACCGTCGCGCCGAGCGCGCGCAGTTCGTCGGCCGTCTGCTTCGACGCGTCGAGCGAATGGAAGAAATTCAGGATCACGTGCGCGCCCTGCTCGGCGAAACGCCTGCAGATCGCCTTGCCCACGTTTTTCGCGCCGCCCGTCACGAGGACGAGCTTGCCGCGCATGCTGGTATTCGACATGGATCGCCTGCCTATCGAGAACTTGTCATTACGGGCAGGGCCCCCCCTGCCGACCAACGTTTCAGCCCACGGCCGTCAGGCGGCCGCCTTCCCCTGGTTCTCGTAGACGAAATCGACGATCTGCCCCATCGCCTTGAAATCGCCGCTGCGGAAATTGGCCGGCAGCGGCGGCAGCGCGTAGCGCGCGGTGATGCGCTGGATGATCTCGGTCTGCTTGACCGAATCGATGCCGAGTTCGGCTTCGAGCTCGATCGTTTCGGAGAACACCTCGGCCGGATACTCCATCGCTTGCGCGTAGATATCGACGAGCTCCGTGAACAGCCGCTCGCGCGGCACGTGGGCGGGCTTCGCCGCCGCGAGCGGTTCGTGCGGCGCCGACGGCGCCGGCACCGCCGTCAGGGTCGGCGCGGCCACGGCCACCGCCGACAGGCGCGGTGCGGACGCGACGAGCGGCTCGGCCTGCGGTGCCAATGCGGCGAGCGTCGGTGCCGCGACCGGCGCGGCGCCGGCCGGCGCCGTGCTCGCCGCATCGAACGCGTGACGCAGCTCGCCCTTGAGCCAGTCGACGATGTGCGGTCCGCGCGCATGCCAGAACGCGTCGAACCCGGAGCCGGCGTTGCCGATGCGAATATCGTCCTTCATGATGCTGTCCTCCTGGAAATAACGGGTGATGGTCGTGACGACGCTCGATTCCTCGGTCGCGTTCGACGGGCCGCCGAACGTCCTGACCGTGCCGGGCCCCGCGATGCGCACGACGATGCGCGCGAGCGCGTTGAGCGCGCCGCATTCGACGTAGCGCCCGATGCCGTCCGCGCACGCCGCGCGAATCGCATCGGCGAACCGCACCGGCAGCACGAAATGCGACGCGAGCCGCGCGCCCGGATCGTCGGCGCCGCTGTAGCGGCGGCCGAGGATCGGCGAATACACCGGAATCGCGAGCGGGCCGTGCCGATACGCGGCGAGCCGCGCGGCGAACTGTTCGCGCGCGCCGGCCAGATCGGGGTGATGAAATCCATACGGAGACCTGAGCGTCTGTGCTGTCACGCCGCGTGCCGCGCATGCCGCGACGAAGCGCTCCAGCGCGTCGCGCGGGCCGGACACGACGGTCTGCGACGGATGGTTCTCGACCGCGATGCACACGTTGCGCACCGCGTGCGTGACGGCGCTCGCGTCGATCAGCTCGCGCGTCGCGTCGGCACCCGTCGAGATCGCGGCCATCATCCCGTCGGCCGGCGCCGCCGCCTGCAACGACGCTATCCGGTCGCAGACGATCCGCGCGCCCTGCTCGATCGAATACATGCCACCGCACACCAGCGCCGCGATCTCGCCGAAGCTGTGTCCGATCAGCACGTCGGGCGTCACGCCGCGCTCGCGCAGCACGCCGAACATCCCGACCGACGCGCCGTAAATCCCGAGCTGCAGCAGATCGGGCGCTTCGTGCAGCCAGACGTCGAGCCCGGCATCGTCACGCCACAGCGCGCCCGTCAGCGGGCGGCCGAGGCGCTCGCTCGCGACCGCGTCGAGCAGGTCGAGCGTCAGCCGCACGCTCGAGTGTTCGCGGCCCAGCTGCCGCAGCGCGCCCGCATAGAACGCGCCCTGTCCCGGGAACAGGAACGCGCAGCCGCGCGCTTGCGCGCCGCTCGCGTCCGGCCCGGCGCCGTTCAGCCCGCGTCGTTCCATAATCCCAGCCTCCCAAGGCTCTCGGCCAGTTTCAGTCTCGCGATCCGCCACTTCGACACCGCGAGCACACGCTGCCGGCGCGCATCCGCGAGCGCCGACTGCGCGTTCAGCAATTCCGTGAACGTGCCGACGCCGGCCTTGTAGCGCCCACGTGCGATGTCGAGCGAATGCAGCGCGGTATCGAGCAGATGCCGCGAGTTGTCCAGGTTCGTCGTATCGGTCTGCAGGCTCTGGTAGCTCTTCCATACGTCGAGCGACACCTTCAGTTCGGTATTGCGCACGTCGGCTTCCTGTGCGTCCGCCTGCGCCTTCGCTTGCGCGACCCGGTAGCCCGCCGCGAACCCTTCGAACAGCGGAATCGAAACCTGGATGCCGATCGAGTTGCTGTGACTGCTCTGCAACTGGAGAAACGACGCCTGCTGCTGGTAAGACGGGTTGTTGCGCGCGAGGCTGCCCGTCAGCGAGATCGTCGGCAACGACTGCGCGCGCACTGCCCGCACCTCGTCGCGCGCCGCTTCGAGCTTTTCGCGCGCGGCGATCAGCTTCGGATGATGGCGCTTGGCTTCGGCGATCAGGTCGGCGACACCGCGCGTGAAGTCGTCGCGATCGGGCGACGGTTCCGCGTCGGCGATGCGCAGCGGCGTATCGGCGTCGGCGCCCAGCGTCGTCGCGAGCGTGCCGATCGCGCTCTGCAGGTCGCCCTCCGCGCTCACGCGATCGAGCAGCGCCTTGCGGTAGGTGGTCTGCGCCTGCAACGCATCGCCGAGCGTGCCGGCGCCGCCGTCGTGCCGCGCGCTCGCCTCGGCGAGGCTCTCCTGCGCCGCGTGCTCGACCGCCTGCGCGGCGGCGAGTGCCGCCTGCGCGTCGCGCAGCGCGTAGAACGCCTGCGCCGCGTCGTAGAAAACGCTCTGCAGCGCATCGTCGTGCGCCGCGTTGGCCGCGCGCAGCAGCGCGCGCGCACGGTCGAGCGTCGCGCCGCGCTTGCCGAAATCGAACAGCACCCAGCTCAGGTTGAGCATGCCGTAGCGGCTGGTGCTGCGCTGGTCCTGCGAATAGCCGCCGCTGTAGTTCGTCGTCAGGTTGTCGCGCTCGACACCCGCCGTCGCATTGAGCGTCGGCCAGTACGCGGCCTTCGACACGCCGACCTCGGCCGCGGCCGCGCGCGCATCCGACCATGTCCGGCTCAGTTGCGGATGCGAGCAGATCGCCAGCAGGATCGCGTCCTCGAGCGCGAGCGGCCGCGCGTCGACAGGCTGTGCGCCGCACGCGGTGGCCGACGCCATCGCCCCGGCCGGCGTGGCCGCGACGTCATTGCGCGTGCCGTACACGTCGAGCAGCTGCGCGCGTGCCGGCGGCGCGGACCCCGCGAGCGCGACGACAGCCAGCACGGTAGCGAGGGGACGCTTCATCGCTCAGCGCCCCGCGACCGGTTCCGCCGCACCGGCGTCGTGCGTCGCCGGCTGCGGCGCGACGGGTGCAGCGGCGGACGTCCTTGCCGCCATCGCCGCGCGCATCGCGGCGGTCGACTGGTCGAGCACGACCTTGCCGCCCTGCAGCATGATGACGCGCTGCGCGGACGCGATCGTCTCCGGCCGGTGCGCGACGATCAGCCGCGTCATCGCGAGCTGCGTGACGGCCGCGTTGACCTGCATCTCGCGCTGGATGTCGAGATGGCTCGTCGCTTCGTCGAGCACCAGAATGCCCGGCCGCTTGTACAGCGCACGCGCGAGCAGCACGCGCTGCTTCTGCCCGCCGGACAGCACCGTGCCCATGTCGCCGACCAGCGTGTTGTAGCCCATCGGCATCGCGGCGATGTCGTCGTGCACGGCCGCGACGCGCGCGCATTCGGCGACCCAGCGCGGGTCCGCGTCCGGGTCGAAGAAACTGATGTTGTCCGCGATCGAGCCCGCGAACAACACGTCGTCCTGCAGCACCGTGCCGACCAGCGCGCGCAACCGTTCGATGCCGAGCCGGCCGACGTCGAGCCCGCCGATCCGAACCGTGCCGCCCGTCGGTTCGTGGATGCCGAGCAGCACGCCGATCAGCGTCGTCTTGCCGCAACCCGACGGCCCGACGATCGCGACCGACTCGCCCGCCGCGATCGTCGCGCTCACGCCGTCCAGCACGAGCGGCTCGCCGTCCGCGTAGCGGAACGACAGCGCGTCGATCTCGATGCTCGCTTCAAGCGCGTCGGCCTCTCCCGGCACGTTGCGCAGGCTCGCGTCCGGCTCGCTTTGCGCGAACACGATGTCGGCCAGCCGCTCGCCCTGGAGCTGCAGCATCCTGACTTCGAAGTACTTGTCGATCAGGCTGCCGACCCGGCTGTCGAACTGGTTCTTGTACGCGTTGAACGCCATCAGCACGCCGACGGTGAACTGGCCGTCCATCACCATGCGCGCGCCGAGCCAGATGATCAGCACGTTCTCGATGCCGAACAGCAGGCCGTTGAGCTGCTGGTAGAAGATCTGCAGCTTCTGCACGTGCAGGCTCGCATTGACCTGCTCGACCAGCAGCGGGATCCAGCTCGCGCGGCGCTCCGTCTGGCGGTTGAACAGCTTGATCGTCTTCACGCCGCGCACCGTTTCGAGGAAATGGCTCTGCTGCTTGGCCGCGTGCACGATCTGGTCCTCGGTCGCACGCCGCAGCGGGCCGTACCACAGCCACCGGACGAGCGCGTACAGCGCCATCGTCGCCAGCGCGACCAGGCCGAGCACGCGGCTGTACACGAACATCATCGCGAGCGTCACGATCGTCATCAGCCCGTCGATCACCGCGCCGAGAAACGACGTGGTCAGCGTCTGCTGGATCGTGTCGATCGAACCGAAGCGCGACACGACGTCGCCGAGGTGGCGCCGCTCGTAGTAGCGCACCGGCAGGCTCAGCAGGTGCGTGAACACGTTCGCGCGCCACTGGATGTTCAGCGTGACGCCGACGTACATCAGCGCCCACGCGCGAATCGTGCCGGTCGCCTGCTGCATCAGCAGCAACAGGCCGAAACCGAGCGCCAGCACCGTCAGCAGGTCGCGATCGGCGCTGACGATCACCTCGTCGATCACCCACTGCAGGAAGAACGGCTGCACCAGCATGAAGACTTCGAGCGCGATCGCGAGCGCGAGGATCTGCGCGAGCGAGCGCGAAAGCCCCGACACCGGGCCGAGCAGCTCGCGCAGCTTCACCGCCGGCCGCGCCGCGCGCGGCGCGAACCCGGCGGCCGGCCACAGTTCGAGCGCGACGCCGGTGAAGGCGCGCGACACTTCCGCGAGCGGCACCTTGCGGATGCCGTGCGACGGGTCATGAATCGTCGCGGTCTTGCCGCTCACTTCCTTCAGTACGACGAAGTGGTTGAAATTCCAGTGCAGCAGGCACGGCAGGCGAAGCTGGCCGAGCTGCGCCAGGTCGAGCTTCACCGCGCGCGTGCCGAGCGCGAGGCGCTGCGCGACCTCGATCACGCGCCCGAGCCCCGCGCCCTTCAGCGAGACGGGGAATTGCCCGCGCAGCGTCGCGAGATCCACGTGATGGCCGTGATAGCCGGCCACCATCGCGAGACACGCGAGCCCGCATTCCGCGGCCTCCGTCTGCAGGATCATCGGCAGCTGGCGGCCGAGCCCGAACGAGAGTCGATCGAGTAGTGCCATGCGCGACCTCGTCAGAGTTTGCCGGTGAGGCTGTAAAGCGGCTCCAGCACCCATTCGTACAGGCGCCTGCGCTCCTGCAGGATGTCTGCCTGCAGCGTCATGCCCGCCTGCAACGGTTGCTGCGCGCCATACGCGGTGACGTGCTGCGCATCGAGCGCGACGACCACGCGATAGAAGGTCGCATCGCGCCCCTCGCCCGGCGTCGCCGCCGGGCCGCCGTCGTTCGCGAGTTCGGCCGCCGACAGCGCCGTGCGCGCGATCGACACGACCTCGGCGCGATACTGGCCGAATTTCTGGTACGGAAATGCCTGGTAGCGGACCAGCACCGGCTCGCCGACCCGCACGAAGCCGATCGCCGTGCTCGGCACGAACAGGTGCGCCTGCCAGCGCGCGCCGCCCGGCACCACGCTCGCGAGCGGCCGCGACGTATCGACCGACTGGCCGACGTCGGCGATCGCCGCCGTCACGACGCCCGCTTCCGGTGCGGTGACGACGATCCGGCGCTTCGCCTCGCTTTCGATCAGGTTCTGGTCGACGTCGATCACGTTGCGGTCGATCTGCGCGAGCTGGTTCTGCTGCTTGAGGTCGAGGCCGGCCAGCTGGTTGTTCGCTTCCGTCAGCGACTGCGCCGTCGACGCACGCTCGCGCAGCAGCCCGTTCAGCTTCGACTGCTGGTCGAGCAGGTCGGCTTCGCGCTGCTGCGCCTGATCCTTCGAGATGTAGTCCTGGGCCAGCAGGCCGCGATAGCGTTTCGCGCCGTCAGCCGCGATCGACGTGCGCAACCGCTGCGCCGCGAGCTGATCGTCGATCTGCGCAAGCTCGCCGCCCAGGCTCGCGATCTTCGCGCGCACCGTTGCGCGTTCGTCCTGCTGCAGGCTGCGCGTCTTGTCCATTTCCGTGAGCAGCGACGCCTTGCGTTGCCGCGCCTGCGCGATCAGCGCGGCCTGCGTCGCGCCTTGCGCCGCGCTCTGCAGGTCGGTGGACACCGTATAGAGCGTCTGCCCGCGTGCGACGTGCTGCCCTTCCTTCACATCGCGCGCGACGACGATCCCCGGCTGCAGCGCATAGACCTTCACCAGCCCCGCATCCGGCATCACGACGCCGCTGACCGTCGTGCGACGCGTGTAGGTGCCGAACGTGAAGAACAGCAGCACGCACGCGGCCATCGCGACCGCGGCGGCCGCCAGCAGCGTCAGCGACACGGGGCGCACCAGCACGATCTCGCCCAGCGCGCCGGCGCGCTGCGCCTGTTGTGCTTCGTGCCGGAAGAGAGATGTCGGGTTCGTCAAGATACGGGATGACTGACTGTCAATTGGGTTCGACGGGATGCGTTCCGGTTGCCCGGGAAGATCGCCGCGGCACCCCGCTCCGGTGCCGCGGCGGTCCGCGATTCACGCGATGGCGGCGCAGCGCGCGCCATCGCGCGGAAATCGCGTTCGGCTTACGCGTGCTGACCGCCCAGCAGGCCGAGCAGTGCGTTGCCCGTGCCCACGACAGCCGTCGTCAGCGCTTCGCCGACGTTGTAGAGCGTCTGGCCGTACAGCTCGACCACGTTGCCCAGCGTGTCGAAAATCGAGCCGCCGCCGTAGTAGCCGCCGGAAACTTGTGCGATTTCCTGCTGATTCAGTTCTTGCATTGCGTTTCTCCAGATTGAGAATGCTAGATAACCCATCTAGCGGGGCATCGAACCACGCCGCGAATCGCGACGCAGGTCAATACGTTAAATATGTTAAATTTATGAACGAAACGACTCCATCGCTCGTTTATATTTCATCGATCATTCCAGCCAGATGGCGTGAGACGTCCCATCGGATCGAATATCGCGATGAATTCTTTCGCAACGCCCTCACGATCGATCAGCATTCGACAAACCGGCTGTTTGTCGATATGCAATTAATCCTCGAGCCGCCCGGCATCCGGTTCGACGACTTCAATCTGCAGACGAGCAGACATCCCGTGCGTGGACCTCACGGCACCATGCACGTCGCGGAACAAAAGAATGAAAACGCGAATGAATACTTGCCCGATAATCAGCAAAAAATCAGATACGCACCGATTACCAGCCGCCCAATCAACCATCAAGAAATGATTGAGCCGCGTCGGGTTTTGCTCAATGAATTTCTTACAAAAAATGAATTCACGGGCCAATGATCCGACACTTTCCGGCCCCTCTTTGTACGATACCGCACCATCGGGCAAACCCGATATCAGCGGGCTATTGATTCTATTTTCAGGTGGAATTCTGGGCGCAAATATGGAGATTGAATTCCCGCAGTTGATGCCGGAAAGCGATTGTCGTGGCGGCCGATCTGCCCGATGGAATCCGTCGAATTGATATGCAAACAGAATGCATGAACGGGCCGCACGCAACGGCGGGCGCGCGGGCGAATATACGCACCGGGCCTTGCGGACGGCCCGGTGCGCAGCGCCGCGTCACCCCGCTTTCGGCTTCGCGAGCTGGTCCGCGATGGGCAGGTTGCGGATGCGCGTGCCCGTTGCCGCGAAGATCGCGTTGGTCAGCGCTGGTGCGACCGGCGGCAGCCCCGGCTCGCCCGCGCCGCCGAGCGGCGTCGCGGCATCAATCAGGCAGGGATCGGTGTGGCGTCCGCGAATGCGGAACGTGTATGGCTGTCAGTATCCGTGGCCGACGCTGTGCCGCGGAAGGGCTATTCCGCGAAAACACTTTGGCATCCGGGGGACATTCGCATTTTCTGCAGAATGTGCAACGCACCGGGAGCGCACGTGTATCCCGTGACGCGACAGGAGAAACGGCAGATCTTCGCGAACGCCGTGCTCGCGGTCTGCTTCAGCAGGTACTTGCGCTGCGACGACAGCGGCGTCTCGCCGAACCAGCACGGGGCCGCCGATTCGATCCTGCCGATGTAGCCGCGAAAGTCGTCGTCCGAGCAGCCATCCTGGCGTGCGGCCCACGGCGCCAGGAAGCGCAGCGCATCATGCGCGTCGCGCCGGTCCCGTCATCACTGCTCGACATGCATTGCAACGTTCGACGGTCTCGACAGGACGATACCGTGTGCCGTCAGTTCGAGGATGCGCGCGCGGGTCGCGGCGACCAGTTCCGCGTCGTGGGTCGACATCAGCACGACCGACGTCGGCGCCGCGGCCGCAATCATCCGGCACAGCTGCGCATGTGCGGCGGCATCGAGTGCATTGCTCGGTTCGTCGAGCAGTATCAAGGCCGGAGGGCCCATGAACGCACCGACCAGAAATACCTTGCGGCGCGTTCCCTGCGACAGCGCGCCAAGCGGTTCGTCGGCGTATCGCGTCAACCCAAGGCGGTCGGCCGTCACCAGACCCTGCTCGAGATTCGTCCCCCGCGCATCGGCAATCAGCCGCCATACCGACGATGGTGTCACGAAATCGTAGAACTCCTCACTGTCCGGCATGTAGCCAGTACAGGCCTTGGCCTTGTCCGCTGCACGGTCGATCGCGTGACCGCCCACTTCGACGACGCCCTCGTCGGGCCGGACCACGCCTGCCAGCAATTTCAGCAACGTCGATTTGCCGCTGCCGTTCTTGCCCCTCAGTGCATAGACGCCTGCCTGCAGTTCCAATTGGACGTCGCTGAAGATCGTCCGTCCGGCGTATCGCTTGCCCAGCCCCGCTACTCTCAGGATGCTCATGTCGTTTTCCATCTATTTCAACATGCCGTAGCAAGCGATCGCACAGCCCGCCGTCAGAAACGTATCGACGATGCGAGACGCCCGCGCGCCCCACCAGCGACACGCCGCCAATGCAACGGCGAGGCCGGCGTAGCATGCAAAGACGATGGCGTAGCGACGGCCTTCGTCGGTTGCAATTGCGAACGGAACGCAAATCGCCAGCACATAGGCACTCGACAGCCCCACGATGCTCATCGCCGCCGCCCGATTGAAGCGGGCAATCGCGCGAGGCAAGCTGCCCAGCCAACTGGTCAGCCGGCCTGATTCGTCGCGCATCCACCCATGCAGGATCGCGATCTGGTACAGCGCGAACGGCAGCACCACGTTCACGATGCCCCAATGTCGCGACAGATAGTCGGGCATCGAGACGATCCATCCGCAGATCATCGCCAGCACGGCCAGCATCAAGCCGCCCAGCCGCAGTGAATGACCGTAGACGTTCACCATCACCGCACGAACGAGTTCGAACGGATTCCCACCGCGGAGCAACGTCGCTCCGTGCTGTTCGCGCTCGACGAACGCGTCAAGCCGCGCGCGCCACAGTGCGACAACGCCGCACGCCAGGGCAAGTGCCGCGCAGGCGGTCCCTGCGACGCCGAAGCGAAGGACGATCCATAACAATGCGTTGGCCGCGAACACCGCCGTCAACGCCGCGCGCGACCGCGCAAGCAGCGCGAGCGGCGCGCCCGTCCAGGCGAGCGCAAGCGTCGCGACGACCAGCGCAAAGGTTGCGCCGGTCACCGTGTCGCGCGCGCCCAGCACGTGTCGCGCAATCGCGGCAGCGAGCATGATCCAGAACGGCCACAGAGCAGCGCCCGTCACGATGAGATCGGCCGCACGATGCGCGCGGATCCCGCCTGGCAAACTCGCGCTCCAGCGGCGCGCGGCGCCACCGAACACCGTATCGCCCTGCACGGCCACGGACGCGGCAGCCAGCATCGACAAGGTCGCCAGCACCGATGCCACGCCAAGTCCGGTTGCGTGTTCGGCCAGCAACACTTTCATCGGCATGCCGAGCAGGTCGAGTTGCGCATTCAACGGCAGCCCGAACACGAAGATGCCGACGATGATCGCCAGCGTCTTCGCATGACGCGCGACAGCCTGTGCGACCACACGCGAATAGGCCTTCATGCGCCAACCTATCAGCGTCCTCGATGCCCGCACGTTCGCGGCCGGCAAGCCGGCCTGCCTCGCGGCGTTCACGCGGCTCCCTCGCCTGCCATCGCCTGACGCACGCTCAGCGGACGCATGTCGGTCCAGGCGCTTCGAATGTGGTCGAGACATGGTTCCCGGGTGCCGCCGAATTCGGCCTTTTTCCAGCCGGACGGAATCTCCGTAGAAGTCGGCCAGATCGAATACTGCCCCTCCTGATTCGTCACGGCCTCATGGCGCTGGCTTTCGATTTCCTTCATGCTGCGTTTCTCTTTGTTCTCTCGGAAAACTGTTCTCGTTTTTGAACAAAGATTATTTCACGCCTGAATGGCAACTGTACGGCCCGGGTGTGCATCGGGCTCGCTTTCTCCGCTCTTTTCGAGATCGGACAACCCTAACCTCAGGTTCAGGCATTTCCATAATGCGCGCGCACATTTGCCACGCGATGTCATATGGCGCTCGATAATGGCCCGCATTTTCTTTATCTTGAAAAATTGCATGCCTACGGACATGCAGCACCACCATGCTGCCCGTTGTTCTCGCCTTCAGGCGAAAGTAAGAACTCGATGAGTCAACGCCGCCGACGGATGCCGCAATGCTCGACAAAGTTGCAGCGATGGTCACTAACGCCAAGGACCAAGTAGCGGCTCTTTCCATGCAACTTTGGTGGAATGACATCATCCTCGGCGGACTTGTACTTCGGCACCGGTGAGAAACTGCCTCGTCAAGCGGCTAACCGCTAACGCGTTCGGGCGGGCTTTCCGTCGGCCCACGCAGCGGGCACGCGCCCGGTACGAAGCGACAAGCCGTTTTTTGAACACGGACTGAACATCATGGAAGTTGCCAGTATCACCGGGCACAAGACGCTTGCCATGCTGCGGCGGTATATGCACCTGCGAGCCGACGACTTCGCTCTGAGGCTAGACTGACAGACTCCGAGCAAGGGGCGGGACGGGGATACGTTTCCCGTCACCGCCCGAAGCCTCAATTGGCGCAACCGCGATCTATCAATCAAGAGGGATCGCAAGTCGAATGGCTATTTGCTCGCCGTCGTTGACGAATCGAGGATTCCGGTATTGATGACCTTGTCCACGAAATTCTCCATCGCATTCGCGATTGCCTTCTGTCCGGCGTCCGCCAACGCGTCTGCACCTACGCCGCAAGACCCATCTTGACTCGAATGTCCCTGTCCGCGAAACGTCGTCGCAATCAGTTCCTTACCCGCCTTATCAGATACGCGGGCGCGAATTGCTATGTCTACGTTCGCATCTGCTGTCGGGACGAAGAAGCCGGGGGTAAAACGGACGCGCGGATCGAACTCAGCGAGGTCGAACTTGAAAACCAGTCCGTCACCCAATGTGGGAATTGCACCGCCGTTCCTGACCGCGTGAGGAAAGGCCGCTTCAACCGTCTTCGACAAGGAATTTTCGAGGGTCTCTCCGATATACATGGGGTATCGGTGAGCGCCGCACTGGAACCCCGGCTTCACCTCCTTCCCGGCAGTCGCTAGGTTGTCACTGAACACCACATACGCCTTGTCCTGCTTGACCTTGGTGCTCATTACTTCAGCAGCCCCTGATTGGGACGACACTTGCACGTTATAAGCGCAACCCGAACACAGACTAACCACTGCAAGAGCGGTTAGTGATTTGATCCATCGCATAGCATTCCCCGTAACTCATTCATTTTGTAAGCCATCCCGCTAAAGGAGATAGCTCGAATAGGTTAACGGCAGCAGTAGCTTCAATCTATAGGTGTCGCCGAACATCGGCCCCCTGCAGCGCGCCTCACAATTTCAAATCAACACAATAACGACATCTCGGGGAAGCATGAGGACAATGACATTGGCGTGTGTAGCCATTGGACTATTGACTGAGTGCGGGAAATCCGACCAGCGGACCACGGGAACACCAGTGTCCAATACGAATGCGCCGACAGTCGTCGCGCTTTCGTTCACCATCGAAGGTGCATCGTTGATGCGATATGTTTCAGAACAACCTCAAGTTCGCCAAGGTACAGGTCGGCGTGAATGGCGGAGCGGCGGTGCAATGGTCCGCAACCTCGATTGCGATAGCCGAGAAGGTCGCGACGTTCGGCGCGGATTCGGTCGAAGTGTCGGTGCGTCGCAATGAGGTGCTCCAATCGCACGGCGGCAGATTCCGGGAAGTCGCACACGCGTACTACAGCCAGAATCCCAACCATTCAGAGGTCAGCCTACCAAGCATCCACGCCTCGATCTTGTCGTGCGACCGGCTCGGCATTTCAGCTTACGACGCCGTCAAAAATGCTTGTCAGAGTGAGCCGCCGGTCTCACATGGATTGGTTGCGATCGTGGTTGACTACAAACACCTACATGCTGCCCACACGAGCGCGCCGACAGAGGATGAGAAATTTGAAAATAAATATCAGCTAACGCACTGATTCCATTGGCCCGCCCTACACGATTCGAACGTGTGACCTACGGCTTAGAAGGCCGTTGCTCTATCCAACTGAGCTAAGGGCGGTCGAGGGGAAAAGACACGGCGACAAGACAAAACCCGGACCGCATTCCACGCGAAAGGCTTCGAGCGCCACCACCACACCCCAAAACTCGAAGCCCCGAAACGAAACGGGCCCGGCATGAAGCCGAGCCCGAAATTATACCCGATCATCGCGTCACATCAGGCGCGACGCGCGACCGGAGGCACCGCAACCCTCAAACCGGCTGCGGATGCAGCATGAACCAGCCGAGACAGAACACCCCGGCAATCACGCAATACACGCCGAACGAAGCCAGCCGCCCGCGCCCTTCGAAATAGCGCATCAGGAACCGTACGCTCAGATAAGCCGCGATCGCCGTCAGCACGCCGCCGAGCAGCGCATCGGCGAGCTGGTCGCGCGCATGGAACAGCTTCGGCAGTTCGAGCACGCCCGCGGCAAAAATGATCGGCGTGCCGAGCAGGAACGAAAACTCCGCCGCCTTCTCCGCCGTCAGTCCGGCCACGTTGCCGGCGATCATCGTCAGCCCGCTGCGCGAGAAACCCGGAATCAGCGCGCCGATCTGCGCCAGGCCCACGAAGAACGCCTGCTTGAACGTCATCTTCTCGGGCGGTTGATGCGCACGGCTGCGCTGGATCCGGTCGCCGATCCACAGCAGCACGCCGTTGATGATCAGCGCGATCGCGACGATCCGCAGGTCGTGGAACACGCGCTCGATGCGCTTCTCGAGCAGCAGGCCGACGATCCCGGTCGGGATCGTGCCGATGATCAGCGCCCACATCAGGTGCCCGTCGTCGTTCTTGCGGCCGCCGAGCTGCGCGAAGAAGCCGCTGATCAGCGCGATCCAGCGCGCACGGAAGTACCACAGCAGCGCGAGCGCGGTGCCGAGGTGCAGCGCGACGAGGAACGGCAGCAACTGCGGCGCATGCTTGTCGATGTGCATGCCGAACAGCGCGGGCACGAGCAGCGTGTGGCCGAGACTGCTGACGGGGAAGAGTTCGGTAACGCCCTGCAGGACGCTCAGGAATACCAGAAACCAGAGACTCACGCGTCGGTCCTTTTGGTGGTGATCAGTCGGGTAGAAGAGCGGACGACGCATCGCGCGTCCGAAAAAACGCGCCCCGATTATGCCCAGCCCAGATTACTGCGCCAAGGCATTTGACTGGTTATTGCGGCAATGCACACAAACGCTTGCAATTTGTAAGCGCGCAGAAAGCAAAAAGCCCGCCATTTGCATGGCGGGCCTTGCGATTCCGGCAGAAATTGCCGTCAGCGGCCGAGCTGATAGAAAAACAATACCGTGCTGCCGGTGAACATGCCGAACAGTGCGATTCCCATTGCCATTGCCAGATCCATGGCCCCCTCCACGAAGTGTCATGACCCGGCAACATCACCGGTTTAGAGGCATTATCCAGACCGTCGGCAGGTTGAAAAACTCGCAATTTCCCCGAGAAGGGTTTTCCCCGACCGCGTCGCAACCCGATAATGGAGCGCGCCATCGCGCACCCCGCCCACCCGTTCATACCGATTCGCCATGCCGATCTTCCAGCAGCACGACATTCATGAACTCCACGCCGGCCCGTCGCTCGTTCGGGTCGCCCCGCAATTCGGCGGCCGCCTGCTGTCGTGGCACGTCGACGGCGAGCCGGTCATCTTCTGGCCGGACGCGGCCGACTGGAGCAACCTCGCGCGCGTGCGCGGCGGCAATCCGCTGCTGTTTCCGTTCCTCGGCCGCCATCGCGTCGACGGCGAACTGGGCCGCTGGCGCGATGCCGCCGGCGTGGTCCGCGACCTGCCGATGCACGGCTTCGCGCGCGACCTGCCGTTCGCGGCACGCCCGTCGGCCGACGGCGCCGCGCTGTCGATGACGCTCGACGCGAACGACGCGCTGCGCGACAGCTATCCGTTCGATTTCCGGTTCGAGACGACCTACCGGCTCGCCGATGCGCACACGCTCGACGTCGCGCTCACCACGACCAACCGCGGCGACACGCCGCTGCCCTACTACGCGGGCCATCATTTCTATTTCGCGCTGCCGCACGGCGAACGTGCAGAAACCACGCTCGAGCTGCCGCCGACGCGCCGCTGCATGCAGCACGCCGACGGCTCGATCAGCCCGCTCGAGCCCGGCGCAGCGTCGTACAGCCTCGGCGATCCGGACATCCTCGACCGCTTCCACTGTCTCGACGGCGCGCCGTCCACGCCGGTACGCATCGTGATGCCGGGCCGCCGCCGCACGATCGAGATCGCGCTCGACGTACCGGGCTCGATCCCGTGGTACGCGGTCACGACCTGGACGGAAAAACCGGAATCGGACTTCTACTGCGTCGAGCCTTGGCTCGGCCTGCCGGACGCGATCCACAACGGCCTCGGGCTGCGCATGCTCGCGCCGGGCGCGACGGAAACGGCCACGCTGCGGATTCGCGTGCTGCCGCTCGCCGGCTGACATCGGCCGCGCCGAACCGGTGCACGCCGGCCGCGCCCGCGGCCCGAAACTGCGGTGCGCGGGTCGAACCCGTTAAAATCGGACGTTTTGTATCGCCTGCCGCGTCGCGCGCGGCAGGGTTTTGCGAGGTTCAATGATCGGAACAACAACGAAGCGGCTCGTCGCGGCCGCCTGCGCCGCGCTGCTCGTCGCGTGCGGCTCCGCTCCCGTCGGCCCGGGTTACTACCGCGTCGAGCGCGGCGACACGCTCTACAAGATCGCGCGCGAGAATCGCACGTCGACGGCCAACATCGTGCGCTGGAACCAGATCACGAACCCCGACGCGATCGAGGTCGGCCAGGTGCTGCGGGTCGCGCCGCCGCCCGGCACGACGACCGCGTCGACCACCGGCACCGGCAGCGCGGGCCGCAGCCGCCCCGCGCCTTCCGCGCCGGTCGAATCGGCGGTCAAGCCGGCCAGCAGCATCGCGCTGATCTGGCCGGCCGCCGGCAACGTGGTGCGCAGCTTCGACGGCTCGAAATCCAAGGGCATCGATATCGCGAACGCTGCGGGCACGCCGGTGCTGGCCGCCGCGCCGGGCACCGTCGTCTATGCGGGCAACGGATTGCGCGGCTACGGCAACCTGATCATCCTCAAGCACAACGCCGATTACCTGACGGCCTACGCGCACAACCGTGCGCTGCTCGTGAAGGAAGGCCAGCCGGTCACGCAGGGGCAGACGATCGCGGAGATGGGCAACAGCGACAGCGATCGCACCGCGCTGCACTTCGAGCTGCGCTACGGTGGCCGCTCGATCGATCCGGCACGCTACCTGCCGGCGCGCTGAGCGCGCCAGCGTCGACGGCAGGCGACGGACGACACGCGATGCCGGCACGCATCGCATGTCGTCGCGAGGGAGAACGGGAAGGTTGTGTCAGCGCTTGCGCAGACGGCCGGTGAACCGGCCGGACAGCGGATCGACGCGGCTGGCAAACGCCACCAGCGCCCCGATTCCGAAGAGGCTGAACCCCGCAGCTATCAGAAGCAAATCCATGGTCATATCACTGTTTTGTCGTGATCTTATGCGTCATGACGGAATCGTGCACTGAGCCGCACCGGTTGCACGAGTCCGCACATTCCCTATCTATCAGACGCCATTGTGGTTTCGGTCGCGTGAAATGCCGATGTAATCCATCGACCGATGCCGACGATCGACGCCAAGGAGACTCGCATGCTGCCCGCCGCCGACCGCTACGACGACCTGCTCGCCCGCTTCCGGTGGGACGTTCCGGCCCGTTACAACATCGGCGTGGACGTCTGCGACAAGTGGGCCGACGGCAGCGGACGGCTCGCGCTGATCCACGAAACGGCGCAAGGCGACGTGTCGCGCCTCACGTTCGACGACCTGAAGAATGCTTCTAACCGTTTCGCGAACAGCCTCGCGCGGGCAGGTTTGCAACGCGGCGACCGGATCGCGATCTTCCTCGCACAGGGTCCGGAAACAGCGATCGCGCATCTCGCCGCGTACAAGCTCGGCGCGATCGCGGTGCCGCTGTTCACGCTGTTCGGCGCCGACGCACTCGAATACCGGCTCGCGAACAGCGAAGCCGCCGCGCTCGTCACCGACGCAGCCGGTTACGCGAAGATCGCGTCGCTGCGCGCGCAACTGCCGATGCTGCGCACGTGCTACTGCATCGGCGACGATGCACCCGACGCGCCTGGCGTGCGGCGCTTCGACGCCGCGCTCGCCGCCGAATCGCCGGACTTCGTGCCGGCGGACACCGCGGCCGACGATCCGGCGGTGATCATCTACACGTCCGGGACGACCGGCAAGCCGAAAGGCGCGCTCCATGCGCACCGCGTGCTGCTGGGCCATCTGCCGGGCGTCGAGATGTCGCAGCAATGCTTCCCGCGCGACGCACGCCTGTTCTGGACGCCCGCCGACTGGGCCTGGATCGGCGGGCTGCTCGACGTGCTGCTGCCGTCATGGCATCACGGCGTGCCCGTGCTCGCGCGCCGCTTCGAGAAGTTCGACGGCGAAGCCGCGTTCGCGCTGATGGCGCGGCACGGCGTGACCCACGCGTTCCTGCCGCCCACCGCGCTGAAGCTGATGCGCGCGGTGCCGGCGCCGCGCGAGCGCCACGCGCTGGCGCTGAAATCGGTCGCGAGCGGTGGAGAATCCCTCGGCACCGGGCTGACGGCCTGGGGGCGCGACGCGCTCGGCGTGACGATCAACGAGTTCTACGGACAGACCGAATGCAACATGGTGCTGTCGTCGTGCGCGGCGCTGTTCGATGCGCAGCCCGGTGCGATCGGCAAGGCCGTGCCCGGCCACGCGATCGCGATCGTCGACGAGCACGGCACGCCGCTGCCGCCCGGCGTCGAGGGGCGCATCGCGGTGCGCCGCCCCGACCCGGTGATGTTTATCGAATACTGGCGCAATCCCGCCGCCACGCGCGACAAATTCGCGGGCGACTACCTGCTCACCGGCGACACCGGCACGATCGACGCCGACGGTTTCGTGCGCTTCGTCGGCCGCGACGACGACGTGATCACGAGCGCCGGCTACCGGATCGGCCCGGGGCCGATCGAGGACTGCCTGCTCACGCATCCGGCGGTACGGATGGCGGCCGTCGTCGGCGTGCCCGACCCGACGCGCACCGAGATCGTCAAGGCGTTCGTCGTGCTGAACCCCGGCCACGTCGGCGACGACGCGCTCGTGCAGGCGCTGCAGGCGCACGTGCGCACGCGCCTGGCCGCGCACGAGTACCCGCGCGCGATCGCGTTCGTCGACGGCCTGCCGATGACGGCGACCGGCAAGATCGTGCGGCGCGCGTTGCGCGACGCCTGAAACGGTCGTGGCCGTACCGGGCGGCCGGCCGCTCGCCCGGATGGTTTATAGTGGCGCCACGCAGTCTTTCCAGCACACAACCGATGTCCTCCCACCAACACGAATCCGCCGCGGGCGCGTCGCACAGCCCGCTTTACGCCAAACTCCTCGGCGAAACCGCCAAGATCGACTGGTGCGATCTCGAACGCTTCTTCGCACAGGGCAAGCTGCTGTCGGTCGCACGCGATCTCGATCTCGTGAGCGTCGCGGAAGCGATCGCCGGCGACGACGCGCAACAGGTCACGCGCTGGCTGTCGTCCGGCCTCGTCGCACGCATGCCGGCGGAAACCGCCGCCGACTTCGCGGCGCGCAATCCGGAGCTGTGGGCGGTCGTCGTGTCGCCGTGGGTCTGCGTGCAGGAACGCGCCTGACGCGTTCGCCATGTCCGAATCCGCATTACCGCACGGGGCCGGCACCGGGTCGGCCGCCGTCTCGCACCGGCGAGTCCTTGCGCTCGCCTTCCCGATCGTCCTCGCAAACCTGACCCAGCCGATCCTCGGCGCGGTCGACACGGCCGTCGCCGGCCACCTCGACGGCGCCCAGTATCTCGGCGGCGTCGCGCTCGGCGGGCTGTTCTTCAATTTCGTGTTCTGGGGCTTCGGCTTCCTGCGCATGGGCACGACCGGCCTCGTCGCGCAGGCGCACGGCGCCGGCGACGCCGCCGGCATCCGGCTGAACGTGCTGCGCGCGCTGATCGTCGCGTTCGCGCTCGGCACCGCCGTGCTCGCGCTGCAGGTGCCGCTGCTGTCGTTCGCGCTGACCGCGCTGGGCGGCAGCGAGGCCGTGCGCACGACGGCGCTGGCCTATGGCCACGCACGGATCTGGAGCGCGCCATTCGCGCTCGCCAACTACGTCGTGCTCGGCTACCTGCTCGGCGTGCAACGCGTACGGCTCGCGCTCGTCGCGCAGGTCTTCATCAATGCGGTGAATATCGGGGCCGTGCTGCTCTACGTGTACGGCTTCGGCTGGGGCATCGCCGGAATCGGTGCGGCGACCGCGACCGCCGACGCATGCGGCTTCGCGCTCGGCGCCTGGATGCTGTGGCGGCTGCGGCCGCGCGGCCTCGCGCCGCTGGCCGCGCGGGCGCTCGCGGACCGTGCGGCACTCAAGCGGCTGATCGCGCTCAATCGCGACATCTTCCTGCGCACGCTGTGCCTGCTCGGCGCGTTCGGCTGGTTCGCGCATCTCGGCGCCAGACAGGGCGACGCGACGCTCGCGGCCAACGCACTGCTGCTGAATTTCCAGACCTTCATGGCCTACGGACTCGACGGTTTCGCGCATGCGGCCGAGGCGCTCGTCGGCGCCGCCGCCGGCGCGCGCGACCGCGCCGCCTTCCGGCAGGCCGTGCGCGTCACGCTGCTGTGGTCCGCGCTCGGCGCGCTGCTGTTCGCGCTCGTCTACTGGGCCGCGGGCGGCTGGATCGTCGCGCGGCTGACCGACCAGGCCGAGATCCGCGCGGTCGCGCTGGGCTACCTGCCCTGGGCGGCGGTCTCGCCGATCGTGTCCGTGTGGGGATTCCTGCTCGACGGCGTGTTCATCGGCGCAACGCAGACGCAATCGCTGATGCGTGCGATGGTCGCGTCGTTCGCGATCTTCATCGCCGCGACGCTGGCGGCCGTCGGCCCGTTCGGCAATCACGGGCTGTGGTTCGCGCTGCTGCTGTTCATGGTCGCGCGCGGCGCGACGCTCGCGCGCTACCTGCCGGCGCTGACGCGGCGGATCGGCGCCGACGCGGCCGCGGCCGGCACCTGACGACCGCGAAGGCCTGCCGCTATCGTCACTGCACGGCTGCGGGTGCCGACGACGCCGGCTCGCCGAGCATCGACGGCGGCGTCATGTCGGTCGGCACACCGTGGTAATCGGCCGGATCTTGCGGCGGGTGGCCGCGACGGGCCTGGCGGGGATCGCTGGCACAGCCGGCAAGAATGGACGCGGCCAGCACGGCCAGCATGAAACGGGTCATCGGGAAGGCTCCGTAAGACGGCGCGCCCATCGCGCGCCAGGACCGCGCCGAGTCTAGCGGAATTCCGGGTTAGGGATCGTCCCGCGCGTGTCCTAATATGAATCCATGGCGCTGTGCCGTTGAAAGGAGGCAGCCATGTCGTCTGAAGAGATTGCCGGCCTGATCGGCCTGTTCATCGGCCTGATGGTGCTCGTCGCCCTGTCCTATTTCGAGTCGCGCGAATACAAGCGCAACCATGGCGGCGAAGGGATGATCCATCACTGGATGGCCGAACACCATCTGCTCGACTGGCGGCGCAAGCACTAGGCAAGCCCGCCGTGTCGTCCGGGCCGCCGCGCGCGGGGCCCGCTCCGAACGTGCGTCCACCCGCACGGTGGTCGGCGCATATCGCTCGAATTAACAGGGTCGGATAAGACAACATCCCCGGAATGGTCGAACGCCGTCGCGCGACAACCTGCCGCGCGACGGCGTTCGCTTGCGCGCGCCTGGAGCAGCGCGCCGCGATCGGGATGGTTCAGCCCAGGAAGTGCCGGGCGTAGCGGGCGTTGATGTCCGACAGCCGGAACAGCGTCAGGAAGTCCGCGCAGTTGAAATCGGGATCCCACGCCGGCGCGCCGCAAATCTTCGCGCCGAGACGCAGATAGCCCTTGATCAGCGGCGGCGGCGCGACGACGGTGCCCGTCTGCAGTTCGTCGACCGGCAGCGCCGTGTGCGGGAACGCGCGGTATTCCGGCGCCGTCAGCGAATTCGCCGGCAGCGACTGATACAGGTTCGCCGCGTAATGGCCGCCGTCGGCCATCGATACGCTCGCGCAGCCGAGCATCGTCTCGTAGCCGTTTTGCATCATGTATGCGCCGAGACCGCCCCACAGCGCCATGATGACGGCGCCGCTGCGGTAGTCGCTGTGCACGCACGAGCGGCCGACCTCGACCATCTTGCCGCGCAGGTGCGTGAGGCGCGACAGGTCGAATTCGCCCTCGGCATACAGGCGGCCGACCCGCGCGGCCTCGTGCGGCGGCAGCACGCGGTACGTACCGACCACCTTCAGCGTGTCGAGATCGCGCACCAGCAGGTGGTCGCAGTAGGCATCGAACGGATCGACGTCGAGACCGGACGGACCGCTGACCTGCGCGCCCATCTCTTCGGCGAACACGGTGTAGCGCAGGCGTTGGGCCTCGCGCAGTTCGTCTTCCGTGCGCGCCCAGGCGGCACGCAGACGGTACTCGGATGTGACGGTTTCAGCAGCGCGCGGCAGGTGACGCCGCGTCGTGTCGAGGGGAAGCGAGGCAAAAGGGAGCGTAGGCGTCGGCAGTTCTCGCATTAGGCTTTCCTGATCGTAAGGAATAGGACGACATGCCAGCCAATGTAGTAACCGGTCGTTACCGTTCTGTGGCACGACCGTGTCCTTTCAATGACGTGTCGCCGAATTGACTTTAGCAGAAAGCTTGCGAAACCGTATGATCAAAGCCCGCAAACCCCTTCAGGCCAGCTCCGGCGTCAATACCGCGCGCAGCACGGCCTGATGGTTGCCGTCGCGCGTGCGGCTCGCGAGCCACACGATGCCGCCCTTCTTGATGCTCCAGCTGTCGTCGTTGCCGGCCATCAATTGCGCCGCGACGCTGCCGAGCGTCGGCTGGTGTCCGACGATCACGACCGTCGGCGCGATGCCGTCCGGCCAGCCGGCGGCGGCCAGCACGTCGTCGACGCTGCCGCCCGGCGCGAGCGCATCGACGGTCCGGTACTGGTCGGTCAGCGCCTCGACCGTCTGCACGGTGCGCGCCGCCGGGCTCGCGAGGATCACGCTATTCGACTCGAGCCGGCTGCGCAGCCATTTGGCCATGGCCTGCGCTTCCTTGCGCCCGCGGGCCGTCAACTGGCGTGCGAGGTCGTTTGCCGCGTAGTCTTCGGCTTCGGCGTGGCGCCACAGGATCAGGTTCATCATGATGTCTCCCTCCATGCTTCGACGAATGGTTCGGCCGACCACCCGCGGGCCGGACGATCACACTTCGAATTGTCGCCAATCGCGAGCGGTTCGTGATGATGTGCGCCGTATGCAAAACGTGATTGACCCGGTCACCCATTAGACGATAGAATCTTTGGCTCGTCGGAGCGTAGCGCAGCCTGGTAGCGCATCTGATTTGGGATCAGAGGGTCGAAGGTTCGAATCCTTTCGCTCCGACCAAGGAATCAAGGGGTTAGCTGATGCTAACCCCTTTTTCTTTGGCGCTACTATTTTGCTACCACCTGAGGCGACTTCCATAAGGAATCGCCACAATGACAGCCCCACCACCGTCGCCGTTGGCAAGCGGCTCAAGGAAGTCCGTCGACATGCTGGCAAGAGTCAGGAAGACCTGGCTCACGAGGCGTCGGTAACGAGCCTGAAGTGTCCTGAGCCGCATCTGAGTCGATATTTCGCCATCCGGCCATCGTAGACGGTCGACAAGCATTCGCCGCCCCGCTCTCGCGCACGATCCTGTATCGGCTTCAGTCCGCCTTGATATCTACGACGCTCGGATCGCCGTTCAGTCGAGCACTTTGCGCACCAGTGACCGCCCAAGACTGAAGCGGCCGTGGCCTCAAACTTATGGCCTGCGGCACAGACGAAACGGTAATTCGCATGTTTTCCACGATACCGCTTGCTCAGGCACCGACCGCCTGCTTGATGGGCGACGTCATAAATACGGATCAGAGTCCTTTTAATCCTGCACTGATGGCATATTAATGGCCCGCCACGTCCGCGCACCCGGAGCATAAAACTTGCCCTGGACATCGACGAAACATGTTTGTCCACGCAACGGAATCGATACTGATGATGTACGGTATGCCACTTGCGGTCGAGTAATACAAAACCCGCGCCCGCAAGGTCAGCCCGAAGCATTTCGAAACGTTCGTCACGGGTTGTCACTGAAACAGGGTCTCGGTACCGATAGAGTAAAAAAGAAGCCGGCCTCTGGCATCACGATATCGGCCCAGTGCCAAACGGAGTGCTACTTGTTCCGTTCAATATTCCGTTCGTATCACCTGCCGTTCAGACCTCGACATACGATACCGATTGCGACGCCACCAGCTTCGGCGGCGTCGGACATGCGCACCGACAGAGGTCGTCACTCAGCGCCGCCTGTCGACCATCCGGCCCGGTGCTCGAATAACGTGGCCCGTCGCACTCAATCACGCCGAGGGTCTTGCACACTGGGCACCACACCGGATCGTGTTCATACGCTTGTTCGCGGTCGTGCAGAATGTCTCGTCCGTCACCACCCTGCACGATGCCTCCGACTGTCGTCGCGTCATCCTTCACGATGTCGTAGCGTCGCATGTCGCCTCCGTTCAGACTGCGCCCGGCCGCAGTCGCAGGCTGTTCAACAGCGTGTCCCACGTTTGCAGGGCGCCGGCCTCATCGACCGGTGACGTTGCCTCCTCAGGCTTCAAATCGGGACTGCTTGCCCCAAGCAGCAACTGAATCGCGGTATGTGGTTTCGCCAACGTACTCGGATCGCCCGGCGCGAGCAGGTAGAAACGATAGGACGTGATCTCGCCTTCCTTCAGTGCGAACAGCACTTCCTCAGCGTCCATCCCAGCCACCGTGCGCTTGCCCTGTCGCAGGATACGGTAGCTGCCGCTCGAAACCTGATCCATCTTCGCGCGCAGTTCGGGAAGGGTTTTGGTTAATGGCGATTTCTGGTCCGCGTTCACCGAATCCCGCATCTGGATGACGAGTAGCGCCGGTCGCCCCGGCATCAGCGCCAGTGACTGGCTGACCTCCTCGGTAGAAGTCGACGAGCCTGTGGCAATCCCACCGTCGAAACAGAACCCCGATTCGGTTGGGACCGACCAGTTATCGCGCGCCTTTATCCGACGATAGATTCCATTATAAATATTCTCGACATCACCAATTGCTGCCGAACCGACGCTGCTAGTTGTATGAAACAAGGTATTGTTTTCGTAAATATATCCCTCAGTATCGAAAGGCAGCCCGTTAGCCGAAACCGCATCCTGGAATACGAACACCCTGGAATCCTTTGTAGGAGAAAATGCCTTCTCCAGCCATACATGATTTGTCTCTTCGTTTCTGCGCCCAGGATTAACGCGTTTTTTTGTACGCAACTCTTTTTCCCGAGCGGCAACTTTTCCCTGATACGTTGCAGACGATACGTTGTACCGCGTCTCCAGTTTTTCTCCCTGAAACTCATATCGTTGATTGGTAATTTCGCTTGCCACTGGGCGTTCAAAAACGAAGCGGCCGATGCACCACGGCCGTGGCTTGGACAACAAGGGATTCGTCATGATCGGTTCACCGGAAAACGTTATCGAACAGGCGCATATGCCTGTCACTAAAAATAGAAATCGGCCAATTCGTGTCAGCATTTCGGCTCCGGGGCATCCTGCGCGATTTGCACGACGCTATAGAGGAGCGCCCAGCGCGTCCACGGATGGTTATAGCTTTCCTGATGCACATAGCCTCCCTGGGCAAACACCATTTGTACGCCGTGGGCTGCGCCTCCCTCCGCGCCGCGCGCGGGGGCTTCGGCGGACCAGACCGGCACCGTTCCGTCACCCGGCACGATGCCATTCTTCTCCGGATCGGGCGTTTCGCTACCCGGCGGCAGCTTCGCTACCTTTTGCACCTCGAACTCGACCGTGACGTTGCGCGAATCCAAGTGCACGCGCAGCTTTCCAGTGTGGGAATCGTCGTGTTTCTCCCCCAGGAACCGCGCAGCGCGCAGCTCTTCCTCCGTCACGCCCGCCGGCACATCTCCCTTCCAAATCACCGTACCCCATGCCAACAGATCGGCCAGATTCTCGCCCTTCTCGATCGTGGACTTGCCGTGATTTTCGGCCGATACCGCCGCCCTTGGTTTCAGCTCTCCATCCCCGTAGGCAACATACGTTTTGTCGTGATAGATGTTAATTATTTTATTTTGATTTGTGACAACTTTCTTAATTGTATCCTTGAAGTTATCGACCACCGACTTTTTTTGAGGGCTTTTATCAAGTCGTTCTTTCATAATTCCGGCTGGATCGAGTAACGATGCCGATTGCTCGGGCACCAAGCCGTACCACTTGGGGTTAGTGAAGACATCATCGTAAGTATTTCCATCCTTCGGCAACTTCATCACCGGTTCGCCGTTGAGTCGTGCAAATATCCACCACGGTTCGCCGTTGTGGTAATCCGGCATCGGCAACAGCTCAAGCGGTCCCGGCGCATTCGCGGCCACCGCTACGAACTCATCTGCGTCGCTCCCGAGCAGGGCACCATTAATGAAACCGTTCACCCCGCCCTCGCTGCCGCCTCCGGTGCGGAACCGCTTCGCCGCGATTGGTGCGCCGGTCGCCGGCAGCACGTTGTGGAATACACCGTGCATCAGGCCCGCTCCACCGTGCATCGCGATCGCCATCCGTGCGACTAGCCCGCCCATCGAGTGCGTGAGAATGATCGCCTTGCCGCTATGGTTCTCCTCAATGATCTCCTTGATGCCCATCAGGCGCGTCGTCTTGCCGGTCTTCTTGTCCTTGAAATCCGTGCCGTCAATCACCTGTTGCGCCGATTTTTCATTCGATTGCAGCCAGTTGTACCCAATTGCGTACACTCGGTACTGGTATTTCATGAAGTGCTTGAACACTTCAGAATCTTTCGCGATCGCATGCCCACGGCCTTGCGTGCCGGCATCGATCGCTCCATACACGGAAGGCTCGGTATCTAGCAGTGGCTTGAACGCCCATTTCTTGCCGTCAGGGTCGCCTTGAATCCAGGGCCCTTTATGCTTCCCCAGATGCATGGGCTCGTTCAGTTGCTCCTGCAGCCACGCCAACATCGGCTGATAGCTCGACCGATACACTGAGCCCCAACCTCTCCGAACAGCCTCCTTCTCGTCCACGTACTGGCTCGGGTCGTCATCGTTTTCGTGCTTGCCAGCACTGACAGGCCCGAACGGGGTGACGGCTGCCAGAGTCGGATCGAACAGCTTTTCCCGCGTGGACGCGCCCTTGAACCACATACCAATCAGTGCTGGCAACGCGCCCGCCTTCCCCAACAGGCCATCCGTCTCCGGTGCAAAGAATATCTCGTCACCGGTTTCGGCGTTCACCAACGGCGAGCCCATCACGCCTGGCAGGAAGATCACCGGAATGATTGGCCGCACATCGCACAGCAGTTCTTTGGAGCGCGTGTCACTCGCCGGCGTCAACGTAAAATGCCCGACCGACGCTCCGTCCTTGTCCGTGCGACCAGCCTGCTGGACAACTTCGTTCTCGGCATCGTCACTGAACGGCGATCCGCCGCCGGATTGATCTGTGTTTTCGCTCATGTCGTTCTTCAGATTCGACCATCGGTTATCGGATTCATGCCGCAGGACCGGTCGGCTTCGGCCGCAATGCGCGGACGGCCAGCTTCTCGATATCGTCGCTCTTCTGCTCGGCCACGTGCCCCAGCTCGTTCGTTATCCCGGTCAAGCGTGTGCCATCCCCGCGGATCAGTTCGTAGGGGTGATTTTTCAGCACCTCGCCCGTGATGCGATCGCGCAGCACATACGGATCGTTAAACTTGGCCTGCGGCAGGCTGTTCATATGCTGCGCAATCGAGCTCGGCCCCTGACGGCTGAGCGATGCCGATTTGATCGTGCGCGGGCCTTGCGTGCCGTCTTCAATGCCAGCGGCCACCCACCGGGTGTAAGAGCCGCCCGCCTTGATGATGATTTCATCGGCGTCGAGCACAATGCGCTTGGCCTTCACGGTCACGTCTTTACCCGCATTGATGTTCACGTCATCCGTGTTGGCCGACAGCTTGATCGGACCTTTCGCCGTCACAAAGAATGCGCCGAGTTTCTGCGCGAAGAAGCTCACCTTTTCCGCGGCCGCCACGACGAACGACTTGCCCGTTGCAACGTACGTGTTCTCGTTACTGACGACGTTGACCTCTTTCTCGGCCACGATATGCGTCGAGCTGTCCGCGACCAGTGCAATGTCTTTCGGCGTCGATACCAATATGTTCGGCTGCGAAAATCCGTTGGCGCTGCCCGTACCGCCGCCCGCCGTCACCCCGCCTGACGTATCGCCTGAAACCGGGTGCTGGATGTCCTTCGACAGCGCCTTGAGTGCATCCTGTCCGGTTTGCAGCGATTCCGCCTGAGCGGTTGTGCTTGCGCTAGACAGCGATTCGACCAGCATTCCCGCCTGCTGCAACTGCGACCGCGCCTCGTCCACGCCCATCTGCTCATCGTCGTACGATTTCGAGTGCGCACTGATGGACAACCCCTTGCTGGCACGAACCGCACCGAACTCGTCGGCGTGCAGGATGAAACCAGCGCCCAGATACTGCCCGCGCGTGTTGCCCTCGTGCTTGATCAAGTAGCCCTGCGTCAGCGCCGCATAGCTCTTGCCGGTATAGCTGACCAGCCGCGTCCCACCTTGATTCGTGGAGTCGTCGTGAACGAATGAGTTATAGGCGCCTGTCTTGCCGAACCCCTCCGATTTGAACCCGGACAGCAACGCGTTCGAATGCCACTGGGACGGGGTCGTCCCGCCGTTGATGCGCCCCAACACGAACGGCTTGTCACAGTCGCCGTTCCAGTAACCGACGATGACCCATTCATGCGCTCTCGGAACGTGAACCGCTCCATAGCCGTTCCCAGTATCGGATTGAAGCGACGACAGTAACGGCGAGGAATTGAAGGCGTCCGGTGGATTCTTGCGATCCCAAGCGAAATGCACCCTGATCTGGTTCCGGTCGTTTGTCCACGCCCCCGATGGGCAGTTCAAACTCCTC